>JBDLRO010000051.1:0-8411 GCA_039800025.1 Actinomycetota bacterium
GACTGTCTCGACGAGCACCCACAGTCGTCCAACTGCATCGAGCAGGCGAATGGCCTCGGGTGCGGCGAGCGAAAGACCCCCGAGATGTCCTCTCGTGGCCATCGACCGGATGAAGACTCCGCGATCGGTTGCGTGATCCTGCATTCGAACACGGTCGCCGAGAATCGCCCCGCCCGTGAACGGAGACGACGGATCGATCGCAAGGACTGCGACTTCGAGATCCATTCGACGCAGGTGACCGATCACAGCAGACGTGAGCGTGCTCTTGCCCGCCCCAGGAGCCCCCGTCAAGCCGACCGTGTAACTGGTTCCGCCTCTGGGATACGAAAGTCTGCCGATTGCACGAGCTTTATCTCCGCCGCGCTCGATCATCGACAGCAGTCGCGCGAGCGCGCTTCGATCCCCTTCGAGAGCAGCTGTGAAGAGGATTTCGGGGTCGCGTTCCCGACGATTCACACATTCACCACTTCGGTGACGCCATCGACTCGATCGCGCATGATTCGTTCGATTCCCTGCTTCAGGGTCTGCGTCGATGCGGGACACGTTCCGCACGCGCCGATCAACGTCACCGTCACGACTCCCGTCTCCTCGTCGACATCTTTCAATTCGATGTCGCCGTTGTCGGCTTGAAGAGCGGGGCGGATGGCCTCGATGGTCTCTTCGACCTGGGTTCGCATTGTGGTCGTCACGTTCGTACCTGAAATCGTCGGGGGTTCGAAATCTGTCGTCGATCTGTTCGAGACACGCATCATTGTAGGGAGTGAATCGGCAGTGGGAATCGTCGGTGTGAATCGTAGGGTCATCGTGGCAGGGAACCTCTGTCAGAGACGGATTCGCACCGGTACCCTGACTTCGCGCGGAGTGCTGCGTGAAAAGACTCCTGAATTCGTCTCTGATGGAAATCGTCGAGAAATGAGCATCATGAACATCGCCGCACCGCCTGCTGTCTCGTTCCAAGGGATCCTCGCCCATCAAGGCGGCTGGGACGAGATCCTCCTCGTTGCCGGTCCGATCGCCGTGATCGTCGGGCTGCTCGCGCTCGTCAAGAGGCGAATCGATGCGCAAGTGAAAGTCGCCTCGTCGGAGTCGAACGATCCGGAAGGTGGCTCCTCAGGCGATGTCGATCGAAGTGCGTTCGACGACCGCTCCGATTCCGCGTAGACGACCGACGATGTCGTCATAGCCGCGGTCGATGTGCTCGACGCCAGAAATGATGGTGCGACCCTCGGCTGTGAGCCCTGCGACCACGAGTGCAGCGCCAGCTCGGATGTCGGGGGCCGAAACAGCTGCACCTCGCAATCCGCTGACGCCGCGAATGATTGCATGGTGGCCGTCGGTGCGGATGTCGGCTCCGAGTTTCGACAGTTCCTCCACGTACCGGAACCGCCCCGGGTAGAGGTTCTCCGTGACGATGCCAATGCCCTCGGCGACTGCGAGCATCGTCACCAGGAGAGGCTTGTAGTCCGTTCCGATTCCCGGATACGGCAAGGTCTGAACATCGACGGCCCGCAAGTAGCCGTCGGATTCGATCCGAACGCCGCCGGGAACCGCGGTGATCTCGGGGCCCATTTCGTGCATACGACGCAGCAGAACCTCCATGTGCTGGGCGCTCGAGCCTGTCACCGTCACGTCTCCACCGGCGACGGCGACGGCTGCGAGATAGGTGGCTGCTTGGATGCGGTCCCCGACGACTGCGTGAGAGACCGGCGAGAGTGACCCACGAGGAACTCCGTCGATCGTGAGCGTCGTCGAGCCGATGCCGGAGATCCGTGCGCCCATTTCGGAGAGCATCGTGCACAAGTCGGCGATCTCGGGTTCCCGTGCCGCATTGCGAATCGTGGTCGAGCCTTCGGCATGAACTGCTGCCGTGACGAGATTCTCCGTCGCTCCCACCGAAGGAAAATCGAGCACGATGTCCGCCCCGTGCAGTCGGTCGGCACGAGCCTCGATGTAGTCATGAGCGGGATCGAACTCGACCCCCATCGCCGAGAGACCCGCTATGTGCATATCGATCGGTCGACCGCCGAAGTCGTCGCCACCAGGAAGATCGAGTCGGACACGTCCCCTGCAGGCGAGCAGGGGGCCGAGAAGGTTGATCGACGCACGAATGCTCTCGACGAGCTCCGACGGTGCCTGTGTTCGAAGGTCCCCGGTGTTGTCGAGACACAGGGAATCAGGCTTGTCCGGATGGTGACGGACCTCGACCCCGAGAGAACCGAGCAGCCGGCCCATGGTGTCGACATCGGAGATGCCGGGGACATTGGTGAGTTCGTGACGTCCCTCCGCGTAAAGAGACGCGACCATCAGCTTGAGGACCGAGTTCTTCGCACCCGGAACATCGACGGACCCCGAGAGAGGACCGCTCTTGTGAACGACGATACGGTCCATGTACGACAAATATACGCCTCTGCTCGAGCTGCGAACATGTCGCTCAGTGGAATCGTGTCTCTCCTTCATTCGGACACTCACAACTAGGCTCACACGGTGAGTCGTGAGCCTGTTCGAGTTCCGTGGCTCGAACGTCGGATCATCTCATCGATCCGACGTCTCGAGAGCCGACGAGGCTCCGATTCGAATTCTGGTGGACGGGCTTTCTGGCTTCCTCCTGATCGCTTGGACGACCGACAGATCCGGGTGCTGACTCTCCTGATCGGCGCTTCGCTTCTCAGCGCGTTCGTCAATACCTTGTTCACCCAAACCGTCGCCTTCGCAGGTGACGATCTCGGAGTCGGAGACTGGGGGCGCGGCGTCGCGGGAACCGTGGTTCGGATGGGAATCATCATCGGGCTGCCTGCCGCCATCCTCGCCGATCGAATCGGTCGACGCCGCGTCGTCGTCACACTCGCCTGGGTCGCTCCTATCCTCGCTTCACTCGGCGCCCTCGCTCCCAATTTCCCTCTTCTGGTCGCCACTCAGACCTTGAGCCGCCCACTCGGGCTCGCCCTCGACCTGCTCGTTGCGGTGATCGCCGCAGAGGAAATGCCTCGTAGTTCCCGCGCATACGCAGTCAGCGTTCTCGCAATGGCGAACGGTCTCGGGGCCGGTGTCGCCGTCATCGCCCTGCCTCTGGCCGACATCAGCCCCGATGGATGGCGGCTCGTGTACGCACTGTCTCTCATCTGGCTCTTCGTCGCGGTGAAGATCACGCGCTGGCTGCCAGAGACGGAACGATTCGCGCGTCTCGACCGCACCCCATCGAGGAAAGCCGTTGCGAAGAATCAGACCCCGGACCGTCGTCGTCGCCTCGCAATCCAGATCGCCGTTGCGTTCTTCGGAAACATGCTGCTGTCTCCAGCATCGTTCTTCCAGAATTCGTATCTCAAGGACGACCGGGGCTTCTCTGCGGGGATGGTCTCGCTGTTCACCATCGTCACGTCCGCACCAGCGGTTCTCGGTCTCGTCATCGGAGGCCGTATCGCCGATCGCAGAGGTCGTCGTCGGGTCGCAGTCCTGTGCACCCCGATCGGAGGTCTTCTCATCGCTCTGTCGTTCGCCACGAACAGCACTCTCATGTGGTCGTCAGCGATCGTTGGAGCGATCTTTGCAGCGGCCGCCTACCCGTCGCTCGCCGTCTATCGAACCGAGTTGTTCGCCACGTCGCGACGCGGGCTTTCCGGTTTCGTGATTCTCGCCAGCGCTCTCATCGGTGGCAGCTTCTCGCTGTTGATCACCGGAGCGCTCGCCGATTCAGGTGTCTCCTACGGTCCGATCATGCTCGCCCTCGTCTTCGGACCGATGGCTGTCTCGATGATCGTCCTGTTCACCTATCCCGAGACCGCCCACACCGAACTCGAGGAACTCAACCCGGAGGATTCCGACGTCGATCGACACGACTGATGATCGGGTCGTCAGCCGCCAGCCATCTCGAGAAGGATGCGTCGCGCTTCGCCGAGATCGGAGATGGTGGTTCGTGCTCGAACGTCGTCTCCGCCGAAATCCGGATGCACCTCGCGGATCAATGCCCGGTACTTCTTCTTGACTTCACCGGTCGAAGGTTTGGTCGTTCCGGGCGGAAATCCGAGAAGTTCGAGAGCCCATGCTCGCGGGTCGCCGATCGAACGCAGGGATGTC
The DNA here is from genome assembly GCA_039800025.1 of Actinomycetota bacterium. Classification (GTDB taxonomy): domain Bacteria; phylum Actinomycetota; class Acidimicrobiia; order Acidimicrobiales; family Ilumatobacteraceae; genus Casp-actino8. The sequence goes on from JBDLRO010000051.1 coordinate 4,072, forward strand.
GACTTCGACCCCACGAGGTGAGCCACGAATGCGCTGCCGAGTGGACCGCGCCAATTGAGCGACTTGATCATCACCGGCGCGAGGCTCCGACGCAGTCCCATCTCGAGTCGTTCGAGCGCATAGATCGCTCCGAGCACCTGCTGAACCGGATTGCCTTGGGTGTCGAACTCGAACGCAAAATCACTGTCCGTCCCGACGAGTCGGTGCAGACTCCGCGCCATCCCGTGTCGATCGACCTGGAAGCGATGCCTCAAGCGGGGTTGAACGATCCGTTCACCTCGTTGCACCTGCTCCACGAGACGATGGGTGTCGGGCAGCAACTCGTCCTCCACGTCCCCGATGTGTCGAGCGATGACCGCCCCGAGGAGGAGCCCCCCGAAACCGGGTGCCGGATCGGCGGGGAGAATCATGTGGCCGAGGGAAACCCGGCGCGTGGGTGTCAGTGGTCGAGTGTGCCAGATCTCCAGTTCAGCGAGGAGCATGCGACATCACGACTCTTCGTCGTCGTCCTCGATCACCACTTCGCCGTTGTCGAAATCGTCGAGCAGACCGTCGACGATGTCTTCTGCAGCAGTCGGCACGATCAAGGTGTGCTCTTTCCACCGGTGGGTGATGCGATTGAGGACGAGAAGTTCCGTCAGTTCACGTCGCTCGGCGATCGTGTATTCGTCGAGTTCGTATTCGGTGATGTCGTCATCGTCGTCGACACCTCCGCTGACCGCGGCAATCCCGATTCCGAGTTCCTTTTCGAGACGATCGAACAATGTGTCCATCGTGTCTTCCATCTCGGCAGGAACGACCAATTCGAGTTCGACCCAAGCGTGCGGAATGTTCGCCTGGGCGAGGCTCGCAGTCAGTTCCGCCTGTTGATCGCTCGTCCACGACGAGAGGTCATAAAACGTGTTTTCGTAGTCGGGGTCGAGCGGATTCCAATCGGTCACAGCGGTGACGCTAGCGGTCAAGTCCTCACTCCAGATGTCGGGTCGAGCCAGTCCGAGCGAGGTGGTCGTCGAGGAACCGCTCCGTGATCGTCAACTCCTCGATCTTGTTGTCGAGTCTCCGAAAGCCGTGACCTTCGTCGCCGAATTCGACGAGTTCCACCACACCGCCGTGCTGGCGAATTTCACTCGCGAGACGACGACTGTGATCGATCGGCACGACGGAATCCTCGATCCCGTGGAAGCACAACACGGGGACTCGAGCCAGTTCGGCGCCGAATGCGAGCGGTGATCGTTCCCGTGAGAGACGAGCGGTATCCTCGGTCGACCCGATGAGTGAGCGGTTGTAGTGAGCTTCGAAACGATGTGTGACGTGGTCGAGAGCAGCGATGTCGCTCACCGGATACGCAACAGCAACAGCGGCGATGAGATCTGATCTCCTGGCAGCTGCACACAGAGCAGTGAGGCCCCCAGCCGACGATCCGAGAAGTCCGATGTTCGCGGGGGAGTAGCCGAGGCGAGAAACCGCGTCTTCGAGAACGACGATCGCATCGTCGACGTCGACACTCCCCCAATTCCCGTTCAACGCATCGGTGTAGAGACGACCGTGTCCGGTCGAACCTCGAAAATCCGGAACGAGGATGTCGTAGCCACGATCGATCCAGAAGGCGAATCGAGGCATGAACGTGACTTGCCACTGGTCGGTCGGGCCGCCATGGAACCAGCACAAGAGCCTTCCTGTCGACGTCGGACTCGTGTACAGGCGTGCATGCAGGACCACGTTGCCGTCCTGCGGGTGGGACATCTCCAGCAGTTCTGGTTCGACGAGAGCACCGGACCGGGACCAATCGAATGAGGAACCGATCTCGATGACGGTCCGATTCCAATCGGTCTCCCGAGTGTCATACACGACGATTTGCGTCGGCGTCTTTCCTCCCGTGCGAATTGCGGCGAGAGAATTGCCGCGCCACGAGAGCTGCCCGTGAACGGCTTTTGCCTTCTCCTCGGTTCTGCCCGTGTCGAAGTCGAATGTGCACAACCGACCGAATCCGTTCTCGTTGCGCACGAAGGCAACCCGTCGACCGGAGTCGTCGAAACACCAACTTCGTTGACGTTCACCCCATGTCGGTCCCCCGTGCTCGAACACTTCGTCGACGCGGACCCGCCCATCGACGACGACGTTCAACCATCCACTCGCATCATCGAGCCAGCCGAGATTCACTCCATCTCGACTCACCTGAGGCTGCTGGAATTGAGCCGACTTCTGCGAGCGAACAAGGTCTCGTTCGCCCATGAGGCGGCTCTCGTTCCACGGCATGTTTGGCGGCGACCAGGCATGCCACACGAATTGGTCCTTCCACCACACGGGGTCGATGACGAACTCGAATGCACCGTCGTCGACCCTTCGCCTCTCCTTCGTCGAGAGATCCAACGTGTGGATCTCGGATTGATCGACGACGAACGCGAGGCGGTTGCCACTCGTGTCGACGGCCGGAGCCGAGATCGTTCTGCCGTCGAGGGTGTCGACCAGCAAGTGTTCGCTGCCATCGAATGTCCAGAGGCGTAGTTCGCCGATCCGAGTGACGGCGACGATGCCGTTGCCGTCCGGCAGCCAATCGAAACATCCACCGCCGAGCGCTCGCGCACCGCGAACCTGCCACGGTGACAGGTGTTCCTCGGTCGACTCATCCAACGATCGTACGACGATGCGGGTATCGCTCGATCCTGTGGAGGCTCCTCTGCCGGGTTCGACCGTGGTCGAGGTCGGACTCGAACGAATGTAAGTCACGTATCGGCCGTCCGGGGAGAGCCGAGGCTCCGAGAGTTCCCGACCCTCGAAACAGTCGTGGACGCTGATCGGCATGGACTCGAGGGTAGGGGCAATGCAGTCGTCGGGCTACCGTTGAACCCATGCCCGAACAGCCTTCCCGAAACCTTGCGATGGAACTCGTCCGCGTCACCGAATCGGCGGCCCTTGCCGCATCTCGTTGGGTCGGACGAGGAGACAAGAACGGAGTGGATCGCGCCGCTGTGGAAGCGATGCGTACCGTTCTCGCCACGGTTCCGATGGACGGCGTTGTCGTCATCGGAGAAGGTGAAAAAGACGAGGCCCCGATGCTGTTCAATGGCGAGGCGGTGGGTGATGGTTCCGCCCCAGCCACCGACGTCGCAGTGGATCCGATCGACGGCACCACTCTGACGGCCATGGGTCGCGGGAATGCGATCTCAGTCATCGCAGTCTCGGAAAAGGGTTCGATGTTCGACCCAGGCCCCTGCATGTACATGGAGAAGATCGCCGTCGGCCCCGAAGTCAAAGGTTCGATCGACATCACGGCGTCGTACTCGGAGAATCTGAAGTGGATCGCCAAGGCAAAGGGCGAAAGCGTCCGAGATCTGACCGTCATGATCCTCGACAGAGATCGACACAAGAGTCTGATCGAAGAAGTGAGGGCGACAGGAGCCCGCATCAAGTTGATCAGTGACGGAGACATCTTCGGCGCCATGGCTACGGCCTGGCCCGATGCCGGTGTCGACGTGCTCTTCGGAATCGGCGGAACGCCAGAGGGAGTCACCTCCGCAGCCGCCCTGAAATGCATGGGCGGGGAGATTCAGGGACGCCTATGGCCGCGAAACGAACAGGAGCGCCAGTCTGCTCTCGCTGCCGGCTACGACCTCGACAAGGTGCTGACGACCGACGATCTCGTCAAAGGAGACAACTGTTTCTTTGCTGCTACGGGCGTGACGGACGGCGAATTGCTGAAGGGCGTTCGATTCCACGCAGGAGGAGCGACGACCCAGAGTCTGGTCATGCGTTCCCGTTCCGGAACGGTACGCCTGATCGAGGCGCACCACCGCCTCGACAAATTGAAGGAGATCTCCGCCGTCGACTATGCCTGATCTGGCGAGTCCGCCGGCCTGATCAGGCGAGTCCGCCGGCTGCGGACAGCCGGGCGTGGGCCTTGCTCAATTCGGCGGCGCCGACTGCGTCGTGCTCATGGCGCAACTGCTGTTCGAGACGTTCGATGTCGGCCCGAGCCTTTTCCTTGTCGATCTCGGACCCCAGTTCCGCGAAGTCCGTCAGGATCGACACTTTTCCGTTGCTGACTTCGACGAAACCACTGTCCACAGCAACGTCCAGGATCGAGCCATCTCCGATGTACACACGTGTGTGATTCGGAACGAGGGCGGCAAGAAAGGGAGCATGGCCCGGCATGAAGGCGATCTCGCCGCCGCCGAGTGTGCGCGTGATGACCTGGGTTGCATCACCTGAATAGAGAACCCGCTCAGGTGAGACGACCTCGACTCGCATGAGAGCCGTCTCGGCCATCAGACGCTCTCCTGCAGTGCCTTCGCCTTGGCGAGAACCTGCTCGACGCCACCGACGTTGAGGAACGCCTGCTC
>JBDLRO010000052.1:0-5256 GCA_039800025.1 Actinomycetota bacterium
GCCCGTCTGTCCCTGATCGACGATCAGGGCACCGGGGGCGAGGGTGACTTCATCGGCAGCCTTGGCGATCTTCTCCAAGTCCTTGTTGGAGCACGAGGAGAACAGCGACACGTTGCGGAGACTTTCGAGGTAGGACTTTTTGCTGGCCATGGACAGCACTATATGACGCTCGTGAACAAGTGATGATCCGCTGCGCTGTCCCGGTCGTCACCCCGGTGAGCCGATCGACACAGTTGGTGCTCCAAGCAGGTCGTCGCTCCGAAGCGAATCAGGTTCCGGCTTGGCTCGCAACCGCGCGTGCCGCTGCCTCGATGGCGGCTTGATCGCCGAGGTATCGGGCGCTCGCGACCTTCATCGTCGAGTCGAACGTGTACAGGCGCGGTGCACCAGTCGGAATGTTCAGCTCGGCGATATCCGATGCGGAGATTCCTTCGAGGTGCATGACGAGCGCGCGCAGCGAGTTTCCATGAGCGGTCAGCAGAACCGTCAATCCCTCCTGCAACTGGGGAACGATGACGTCGTTCCAATACGGGAGAACGCGCTCGACGACATCTTTCAGACACTCGCTCGCCGGCAGCAGACTCTGATCGAGCAGTCGGTAGCGGCGGTCGTTGGCGGGATGTTCAGGACTCTCTCGATCCACCGGGGGTGGAGGCACATCGAAACTACGTCGCCAGACCTTCGTCTTCTCGGGTCCGTGGAGATCCGTCGTCGCCTTCTTGTCGAGTCCTTGAAGGGCGCCGTAGTGGCGTTCATTCAGGCGCCACGAACGCGAGACCGGCAACCACACCTGGCCCATCTCGGTCAGGGCCAGATGTTGGGTGACGACGGCGCGCTCGAGCACGGATGTGTGCGACGTGTCGAAGAACAGATCCTCTTGCGCCATCAATGTGCCCGCGGCACTCGCTTCAGCACGGCCCTTGTCGGACAGCGGCACGTCGTGCCAGCCCGTGAACAGGTTTGCTTGGTTCCAGGTGCTTTCACCATGGCGGAGAATGACGAGAGTTCCGGTCACGAAACCGACGCTATACGAACTTCGTCACGGTCCCCTTCGTCATGTTTCCATTCATCACGGTTTCGGCATGGTCTACTTCGTTGCTCATGTCGAGAACACAACGGGTCTCGGGACTGGGGCAGAATGACTGTCGTCATGAGTTCATTCGAGGATGTCGCAGTTGTCGGACCCGACGATGTGCCGACGTTCTCGATCAGCGAACTCGTCGACGTCATCAATGCCACACTCGACGACACGTTCGAACGCGGGTTCTGGGTCTGGGGTGAGATCTCCGGATTGAGTGTGAAGAACCGCCACACGTATTTCACGCTCGTCGAACAAGACGACAGCGGATCGGGAAAACGGGCGCAATTGAGTGTCAACTTGTGGGCTGGCGATGCGATGAAGTTGCGCCCAGTTCTCATGAAGTCCGGCCTCGAACTCGTCAACGGCGTCAAGGTCCGCATCTTCGGTTCGCTCAACTTCTACGGGCCGTTCGGGCGTCTGTCGCTGATCATGCGCGGTATCGATCCGCGGTTCACTCTCGGTGAGATCGCACTTCAGCGAGACGAACTCGTGCGCCGGCTGAAGGAGTCCGGTGACTACGACCGGAACAAGGAGATCGAGCTCTCGCCGGTTCCGCTACGACTCGGAGTCGTCACGAGCGGCAGCAGTGCAGCATGGGCGGACTTCCGCAATCAGATCGAAGCGAGCGGCTTCGGATTCCGTCTCGCTCTCGACGATGTCGTCGTGCAGGGAGAATCAGCTGTCGAGGCGGTGTCGCGTGCGATCGACAGTTTCGGTGGCAGAGATGATCTCGACGCTGTCATCGTGATTCGCGGCGGCGGGAGCAAAACGGACCTGTCGACGTTCGATGCAGAGCCAATTGCGCGATCCATCGCCCGATGCTCGTTGCCCGTTCTGACCGGAATCGGCCACGAGATCGACGTGAGCGTCGCGGATGAAGTCGCATTCGAGAGTCACAAGACGCCGACAGCGTGCGCTGTTGCCCTGATCGACCGCGTTCGCGAGTTCGTCGATGAGACCGAGACCCTCTGGTCGACGATCGCTCAAGTGGCGGACAGCCAGTTGGAACGCAATGGGACGATGCTGGATCGTGTGAGCAGGGACATCGTCATCCACACCCGGTCCGCTGTCGATCGTGCCGCTGAACGTTTGAGCGCTCGCGTCGAGCGAATCGTTCGTCGAGTCCCTCAGTACTTCGCCGACCGTGAGCGAGAACTGGACAACGTTGCGACGCGTGTTCGATTGCTCGATCCGCGCAATGTCCTGGCGCGTGGCTGGTCGATCACTCGCACCGAGACCGGACGCGTCGTCCGCAGCGCGAGCGACGTGGCTTCTGGCGACGTCATCGTGACAGTCGTCAGTGACGGAACGTTCGTGAGCACGATCGGCGAGGTTCGCAGTGAATCAGGATCGAAATCATCGTCGGGTGATGAACCGACGCATCGAGACAGGGAGTCGTGATGGCGACGAAGAAGAAGGATGCATCAGTCGAGGATCTCGGATATGCCGAAGCTCTGCAGGAACTCGAGGAGATCCTGTCCGAACTCGAGCGACCCGATGTCGATGTCGACGTTCTCGCTGATCGCGTGGAGAGGGCTTCGGCGTTGATTCGCCTGTGCCGAGATCGAATCGGCAATGCTCGTCTGCAGATCGACAGTGTCGTCGATGGGCTGAGCGGCGAGCAGCCGTAGCCTGATGGTGTGAGCCAACTCGCCCCTTCAGGTCTGACGAGTGTGGCACGTCGCATCGAGAGCCGCCTGGACTCTTTTCTCGTCGGCGAGGAGAACCGGTGGGCTCGGTTCGACGATCAACTCGCAGGACCGGTTGGAGAAATTCGTCGACTCGTTTTGTCCGGGGGCAAGCGGCTGCGACCAGCGTTTTGTCACTGGGCGTTCGTCGGAGCCGGAGGTGATCCGACGTCACGGATCATCGATGATGCCGGAGCGGCCCTCGAGCTTCTCCATGCATTCGCGCTCTTCCACGACGACATCATGGATGGGTCGCTGACGCGGCGCGGTGCAGCGGTGACGCACGAACTGTATGCAGACGAGCATCGTCGATCCGGCTCGGCTGGGGAGTCACGTCGCTACGGTGAGGGAATCGCGATTCTGGTGGGCGATCTCACCTTCGTGTACAGCGATCAGCTGCTGACGGGCATCTCGCCCGCTGCGCAGGCCATCTGGCACGAACTGCGGATCGAACTCAATGTCGGCCAATTGCTCGACCTCATGGGATCAGCACACCGCGAACGTCGTCGTGACAAGGCCGAGCAGATTTGTCGGTACAAGAGCGGCAAGTACACGATCGAACGCCCTCTTCACCTCGGTGCGATGATCGCAGCCCCGGATCGTGAGGCTGAATTGCTTCCACTCCTGAGCGCGTACGGGTTGCCTCTCGGTGACGCATTCCAGATGCGGGACGACGTTCTCGGGGCGTTCGTAGAAACGCAGGTGACGGGCAAGCCGGTCGGCGACGATCTGCGCGAGGGCAAGCCGACTCCGTTGTTGGCGCGAGCGTGTGAGCGCGCGACGCCAGCCGAGATGGAGGTCCTCGATCGCGTCGGTCGGGACGAACTCGACGACGACTCCGTGCGAGTCGTGCAGGAGATCATCGTCTCCACGGGGGCTCTTCGGGACATGGAAGACACTATCGAGAGGTTGACGACGGAAGCGTTGACGGCACTCGAGGTCATCCCTTTCGATGCTTCGGTGAAGACTCACCTCACGGAACTCGCCGAATACGTGAGTGACCGACCGTCTTGACCGAAGCGCCTGGTTCGGGGGCGATTCATGCCGTACTCTGGCGAACGTGAGGAGATCGACGCAGGCAGTCATCGGGGCGACAGCGTTGTCCGGAATGCTCGGTCTCGCTGCGTGCGCGAGCAGTGACCCCAATGCGATCGGCACTCTGCCGATCCTGCAGACAGTCCCTCGTTCCGTGCCCATCGAGATGCAGACGACGACGACTGCAGCCGTCGAGATCGAATACACCGTTCAGCGTTTCGACACGCTCTTCGAAATCGCCAAGGCTTTCGGTGTGACCATGGACGCCCTCGCGTCCTACAACAACATTGCCGAGGACGAATACGACTCGATTCAGGCGGGTCAAACGCTGAAAGTACCCAATCCGAAGAACCCCACCGGGACTTTCGCCCCCTGATCGGTGGGTCGTTCGCGCCTTCCTGTCCCGGGGGAGACTTCGTAGACTGCGGTCATGACGACAGGCACGACAGCGCCGTTCTGGCCGACCAAGGAACATTGGTCCGTTCAGATCCCTCTCCACACCGGTCACTACCGTATGGACGCCCTGCGCGAGACCGGGTTCGCGATGCTCAAGCCGATGCCGCTCGACGTCCCTGCCTCGGAGTGGGAATCGCTCGAATACATGGATTGGAAGAGTGGTGGCGACACCAACTTCGCCCCGCTCGCCTCGGCCGACGGCGAACTCGACTGTCGCGGATTCTGGGACAAGGGCAAGACGGACAAGGACGCCTTGTGGACGTCGAACGCCGAATTCGCCCCGACCCTGCGCTCGTACGTCGACTCGGTCGGCGCGAACTTCGGCCGGGTGCGCATCATCAAGCTCGAACCCCAGGATCGTGACACTGCCATACGCTCGATCCACCGCGATGACAACAACCGCTTCAATCCCGAGAACGAGGGTTGGGTCGTGCGGACATGGGTGGAATTGACCCACCAGCCGGACAGCTACATGTTGCTCATGGACAACGATGCCGACGGTCTGCCCGATCCGTCAACCGAGCGTCGCGTGCACCTGCAGAAGGGTTCTCGCTTCATCGTCGACACCCAACGTTTGTGGCACGTCGTCGTGCATCCCGGTGATGCACCGCGTTACGCGCTGATCACCAGCTTCGAGAGCAGCCCGACGCTCGAGAAGTGGGTTGCCGCCGAAGCGGCGTGACGTCGAACCGACTCAGCGGTTCGCGGCAGCGATCTCGGCAATGTCGCGCATGATCTTGCCGAGTTGGAAATCCTTGGGCGTGTAGACGGCGCGGACTCCCTGTGAGAGAAGCTTCGGACGATCTTCTTCGGGGATGATGCCGCCGACCACGACGGGAATGTCGACGCCATCCTTTTCGAGTTCGGCCAGAACCGCCGGGACGAGTGCGAGGTGCGATCCCGACAGGATCGACAGCCCGATCACATCTGGGTCCTCATCACGGGCGCTCGCTGCGATCTGCTCTGGCGTGAGTCGAATGCCGGAGTAGACGACTT
>JBDLRO010000053.1:0-14111 GCA_039800025.1 Actinomycetota bacterium
TTCGGCTCGCCGGTACCTGGGTATGAGGCCCCAGACGACACGATCAGCCCCGCAACTCGATTCACCGAAGTCCTGTTGGCGATTCTTGCCGATGCACATCGCAATGGTGTACAGCCGCCAGCTGACACGCCTCTTTCCGGAGCAGTTCGTATCGACATCGAGGACCTACGCAAGCGCATCTCCGTCGAGATCGATGCCGACTGGCTCGCCGCCGGACTGCGCGCGTGGACGAGTCTGATCGGCTCGATCAGCTTCATCCGTTTCGGCCATCTCCACAACGTCGTGTTCGACGACGACGCCTACTTCGAGGACACGCTCGAACGACTCGGCCGAAGCGTCATCGATTCGCCGACATCGGACTCCCTTGATATTCGCTCGGCATAACAAGGTTTCAGAACTCCGAGTTCCCCAGAGAAATCAAAAACTTCAAGTCCCCGAACTCCAAAACCCTGGGCTCGGAAGACCCACTCATCTCGATACTCCCAACGGGATCTGCCTCAGCAGGTCCTCCTGAGATCTTCGGAATGCCTGGTGCTGGGCCCTTTTCGGATCAGGATTCTCATTCTGCCGATAGTCGAAAACCGACGCTTCTCACTACTTTGATGACATCAGGCCCACCGTGTTCCTTGATCTTCTTGCGTATTCGCGATGCGTGATTGTCGACCACATGAGCTGAACCTTGACCCCGAAATGACCCGATGGCGTCGATGATTTGTTCACGAGTGAAGATGCGACGAGGGTTCGCCATCAACAACTGCAAGAACTGGTATTCGCTGTTGGTCAACATGACTTCTTTCTTGTCCACCAAGAAAGTGTGTTGACTCAAATCCATTTCGAGCGGACCCCAAGTGAGGATGTTGGCGCGTGGAGCCCGCTGAGTCTGACCCCGCTTGACCTGCTGTGTTACACGCGACGTGAGAATCCGAGAGATGATCGGCTTGGTGACATAGTCATCGGCTCCTGCACTGAGAACCATTTCCTCATCGACGACTTCATCGCGCTTCGTCATCATGATGATGGGAACTGTCGAAGCAGCGCGAATCGAACGACACACCTGCATGCTCTCGAGGGGTGCGTGTCCAAGATGAATCAGAACGATGCTGTAATCCCGTTGTTCGAACAACTCTTCGGCTTCTGCCGCTGAAGGGGTGTCATAGACGACGAATCCCATCAATTCGAGTTGCATTCGCACTTCGAGTCGATCATCTGGATCGTCTTCGATCAGGAGTGCATTTGGCAGATTCTCCATCGAATCAGCACTCGACCGGGAGAAGATCTGGAGCAAATGAGGATGACATCCGGAGAGAGCGATGAACTTTCCTCATTATGTTCATGATGCATCGCACTCTACGGGTGATGACACTCGCAGGTAGTCGATCCAACGAATATTCGATCAAGGAGGAGCTCATGCAATTTCCATCTTCTCGCCAAACGCCGCACGATGGACCTGATACCTCACCTCATTCAGGGAGCGTCTGGTCATTGAACGGAACGAAGATGCTCGCCTTGATTGCGCTCATCATTGCGCTCATCGCACTCGTCCTGAGCTGCTCGGCTGTCGTCCGCGACGAATCAAGGACTTCGACCGCAAACGCCGATGAAGTCGAGAGCGCAGAAACTTGCTCCCTCGAAACTACGACTGTTCCCATCCAGCCTGTTACCACGAGTTCAATCGGGACTGATGGTTCGGTTGGGCCAGCGGGGGCAACAGGTCAAACCGGAGCAACCGGTCCTCAGGGTGAAAGTGGCCCAGAAGGAGAAACCGGAACACCCGGCATAGCCGGACCACAAGGCACACCCGGACCAGCGGGAGCCACCGGAGCAACCGGTCCTCAGGGTGAAAGCGGCCCGGAAGGCGAAACCGGAGCACCCGGCATAGCCGGACCACAAGGTGCGCCCGGACCACAGGGCGAACCGGGACCGCAAGGTGAACCGGGACTGACTGGCTCTCAGGGTGCCGCTGGATCGTGTACCGGCATCGGTCTCGGTGCCTCGTGCTCATTTTTCCAATCTGGAATTTCGGTGGCTGGGACCGTCGAGTGGGTGGACCAAGGCAACAAGGCCGTCCTCGAGTGTGTGGTCCAATAGGTTCGTTGGCACCTCACTCACCTTGTTCGAGCAATCGAGCAAAGAGGGTCACTATCCGAACGAACCGTGCTTGATCGATCCAGCGAATACGGTGAAGCGCCACTGCCTTCTTCGGCATTGATTCTCCGACGTCGAGACCTTCCTCAGAGACTTTCTGTCCTTCGACTCCCCCAACATCGAACCTCACAGCGGAGCACGATTTCTGGTGACCCTCCCGCGCGGGACGCGAACCCTTTGCTTTCTCGTGTTTGACCGAATTCACGTCACATATATTTGTCCCACCACGTCCCTGACTGAGGAGACTGCTTCCGCCGGGGCGCCTACGATGATCGCGTGTCGATGTCCGGACCTCCCATCGATCCGCTTCTGAGACATCAGCCGACGGGCCAGCCTCGGGAACAAACGCCACGCCCCACACCTCGATCGGATCGGCTGCGCCGGGCAATGGGAACGCCGAGTCGACGAACCACTCTCATCGCGGCCGGGGTGCTCGGAACTCTGACAGTTCTGTTCGCAGTTCTCCTCACGCGGAGCGACGAGCCACCAGCCTTGCGGCCAGTCATTGCCATCGACGGATGGGCTCCGTATTGGGCGTTGGACGACAGTGCCGATGAGATCTCGCGACGTGCCGGATCGATGCGCGAGGTCTCACCCTTTTGGTTCAACGTCACGGGTGTGACACGGATCGAGACCGACATAAACGCAGCAGAGAAACTGACGAAGAAGTTTCTCAAGAACACCCGTGACGCGGCGCTGGTGCCATCCATCGTCGACAAACTTCCCGCTGGCGAAATGGCAGCAATCCTCGCCGACCCGGTCACTCGCCAACGGCACATCGAAGCGATCATCGCCTTCGCCAAAGCCGGCAACTATGACGGCATCGACGTGAACTACGAGCAGTTCGCATTTGCCGACGGACGTGATACCTGGGAAACGACACGCCCGAACTGGGTGTCATTCGTCGCTGAACTCGCCGAACGATTGCACAGTGATGGTCGCACGCTGACGGTGAGCGTCCCGGTCGTGTACGACGATGGCCGAACCTCAGAGAGCGGATACTGGGTGTACGACTATCGGGCGATCGTCGACCATGTCGATTCCATCCGAATGATGGTCTACGACTATTCGGTCCAAGATCCAGGACCGATTGCGCCCCTCGACTTCGTGCAACGATCGATCAAGGGTGCGATCGAAGCGACCGATCGACCCGAAAAGCTCGTCCTCGCAGTCCCCGTGTATGGGCGGAACTGGCCGGTGTCGACGACAGGTGTGTGCCCGCAGCCCGACGAGAACAACGGCATCTCGGTGCCCGGAAAGACGACCGTCACGGCGCGTTCGGTGGACGACCTGATCGCACGTCGAAACGCAACCCCCATCTACGACCCAGACACCGCCGAGTGGTCGTTCGAGTACGAACTCGAGATCACCGATGGCAGCACCACTTGCGTGCAGACGCGGCGTGTTCACTATGTCGACGCCAACGGTGTCCGCGCACGAATGGACATGGCAATCGAGGCGGGACTCGGGGGCGTGGCCGTCTGGGCGCTGGGCTTCGATGACGACGATGTCTGGGATGCCATCTTGATCGACGGCACGATGCCGGAATCCGACGCCCAGTGATGCGGACCAAGGAGAACTCAGGTGTCGTCGCAAGCGTGATCATCCCGGCGCACGATGAAAGGGACGCGATCGCCCGTCAACTCGAGGCGCTCACTCGACAGGTCGAGTGCCCGAAGTTCGAAGTCATCGTCGTCGCCAATCGTTGTTCCGATGACACGATCGATGTATCTCGATCGTTCGCGGGTCAACTCGATCTTCACGTTCTCGAGGCTGACGACTCAGCCTCTGCCGCATACGCGCGCAACGTGGGTGCTCGCCATGCCTCCGGAGAATACTTCCTCTTTTGCGATGCGGACGACGAAGTTCGACCCGAGTGGGTGAGCGGAATGGTGGAGGGTCTGGCTTCGGGTCGCGCAGACTTCGTCGCTGGATCGATCGAACTCGATCGCAGCCGACTTCCGACGTGGATCTATCACTGGCGTTACTTCGATCGGGTGAAGAACGGCATTTTCGTCAACCGTCAACCGCTTCCGATCTTCATGACCGCCTCGCTCGGCGTTTCGAGAAGGGCATTCACGTCTGTCGGCGGATTCGACGAGAGTTTTCCCGGTGCGGCTGGCGAAGACGTGCATTTCGTCCGCTCACTCTTTCGAGCCGGACAGCGGCTGGGACCAGCCCATCGCGCCAAGGTGCTGTACTCACCGCGAACACGTTTCGCGCCCGCTCTGGCTCAATCTCGCGCCTATCACCGCGCCCGACTTGCGAACGCTGACATCGAGGGACGCGGTCAGCATCCTGCTTCGCTCCTCGGCAACATGAAACGCGCACTCCGCAAGATTGCAGCGATCGCGATTCGCCGAAGATATATCCATCCCCTTCTCGTGCTCGCCCTCCTCTCAGAAGGAGTTACCTGCTGGAGAATTGACCGCCGATGGCAGAGACGTGGGACATCAGGCACGATCTCGCAATCGTTCAGTGACTACTGCGTGCCACCCGAAACTCCTCTCGTCGGAGGCTGCGCGCTCCGTGTCCCAGGAGGCAAGGCCGATGGGTTTCTGCAGACACCCAAGGGTGCGGAAATGGGGACGCATCGCCTCATCGAGGTGTTGCTTCCCATCGGCGGCCGCATGGTCGATGTGGGAGCGAATATCGGCTCGCTGACGATCGCTGGCGCACTTCAATCCGGGCCGGAGGGACGAGTCTTCGCATTCGAGCCCGGTCTCGAAGCGCGCACCTGTCTCATTGCCAATGTCGAACGGCACGGCGTCGACGACCGCGTCACTGACAGCTCTCAGGCAGTCGGATCGGAGTCGGCCCAGAAAGTCCTCTACACCTACGCCAATTCGCTGTTGTCCGGGTTTGCCAAGGCGCTCGATCGGTATCGTACCGGCGAGCCCATTCGACAAGAACTTGTCGAGGTGGTTGCGCTCGATGACGTCATCTCGGAACGGGTCGATCTCCTGAAGATCGACGTCGAAGGTTTTGAACACGAAGTTCTCGTTGGAGCGCAGCGCGTGATCGAACAGAGCTCGGACCTTGCCGTGATTTTCGAAGTGAACTTTCCCGTCCTGCGAAATCTTGGCCGTGCCGCGAGCGATCTCCTCGGTCATTTCCCTCGCTCCGATTGGCAGCTCTATGGCATCGACGAAGAGGAAGTGGATGCACCCTTGGTGACACTCGATGAGGAAGGGTTTCACGTGGAGTCACTCACGAGCAGCAGATACCTCAATGTCCTCGCTGTGCGGAATTCTCGTGCCAGCACGGTGGACTCGCTCGTGAAGCACTGAACGCTGACGCCCGTTGCGGGTTTCGCTCCTCACCGAGACCGATCTCAACCGGCGTTGAATTCTTCGATGAGATGCTTCACACGCTCGGCAGAAGGCCCATGAGCGTGGCCTGCCGCTCGACCATTCCGCTCATCAAGTCGACGACGTCACCGATCACGGATTCGAGCGATGCGCCAGCCGGCAGCTTCGGAAGCAACGGTCCATCCAGGATGAGCGTGGACAATCCGTGCGCCGTCGACCAGAGCAGCGTCGCCCACGTGAACGATTCCCGATCATCACTCGGTCGCCCAATGGTGTGCTCCACCATGTTCATCAGTTCGTTGAAGGCTTCATCAGCAGCCACACGTGTGGCATCATGCGTTGCGAATCCGCACAAATCGGACCGGAACATCACGCGGAAATGAGCGGGGTGTTCGAGCGCGACTGTCACATATGCCTCGAAACATCGCCGAGCCGAGCCGGGGCCCGTTGCGATGACCTTCTGGAACTCCTTCGTCAGAATCGAAAAACCTTCTGCGGCGATCGCAGCGAAGATGCCCGAGCGGTCACCGAAATGGTGATATGGCGCTTGATGACTGACCTCGGCACGACGGGCAACCTCGCGCATGGACACGAGATCGGGACCATCTGCAGCGATGATCTCGAGCGCTGCATCGAGGACGGCTCGTTGCACGGTCATGGTGTCAGCATACGTCTTGACAATGTCTAGTCAATCGTAGACAATGTCAAGCATGACGACGGAAAGTTCCCCACCCACCTCTCGCTTCGCAATCGAACATCAGCGCGCATACGAACGCAGGTGGTGGGTCATGGCGATTCTCAGTGCCAGCGTGTTTCTCGTCGTCGTCGACAACCTGATCGTCAACGTCGCACTCCCCACTCTGCAACGCGAGCTCGATGCATCGGTCACGTCACTGCAGTGGATCGTCGACGCGTACGCGCTGATCTTCGCCTGCCTCCTTCTTGCCGGGGGCGGTATCGGAGATCGCTGGGGACGCAAGCGAATGCTTCAAGTCGGACTCGTCCTGTTCGCCATCTTCAGCGGATTCGGAGCTTTCGCAAATTCCGCTGACAGCCTGGTGATTTGGCGAGGAGCCATGGGCATCGGTGCCGCCCTCGTCTTTCCTGCCACGCTGGCGATCATCACCAATCTCTTCGTCGACCCCATCGAACGCGCCAAGGCCATCGGCTTGTGGTCCGCCGTCTCGGGCATGGCCGTGGCCTTCGGCCCGGTTGCCGGCGGCTTCCTCCTCGAGCACTTCTGGTGGGGGTCGGTCTTCCTCGTGAACATCCCG
Organism: Actinomycetota bacterium; assembly: GCA_039800025.1. Classification (GTDB taxonomy): domain Bacteria; phylum Actinomycetota; class Acidimicrobiia; order Acidimicrobiales; family Ilumatobacteraceae; genus Casp-actino8. Next base: position 6,731 of record JBDLRO010000053.1, read on the forward strand.
ATCGTCGTCATGGCATTGATCATCGGTCATTTCCTCATCCCGGAGTCACGCGAACCTCATCGCGGACGCTTCGATCTGGTTGGTCTCGTGTTGTCCGTTGTTGCGATCGGCGCCCTCGTGTACACCGTGATCGAGTCCCCCCACTGGGGTTGGGGAAGCCTGAAGAGCATCGGCGGATTCACGATCGCAGCAGCGACACTTGCGCTCTTCATCCGTTACGAAGCTCGACGGGACGAACCCTTGCTCGACGTCACGTTCTTTCGCAATGCTCGATTCAGCGCGGCCACAGGCTCGATCGGAATCGCCTTTCTCTGCCTGTTCGGATTCACATTTCTGGTCACGCAGTACTTCCAGTTCGTGCGCGGGTACGAACCTCTCGAATCGGGTCTCCGCACCCTCCCGTTCGCTGTCGGCGCAGGTGTCACAGCGCCCCTCGCAGCTCGCGCTGCCCTTCGCTGGGGAACCACTCGCGTCGTCACCGCAGGCTTGTTCAACATGTCCATCGGGTTCCTGATCGTCAGCCAGATCGATGCCGACACCGCTTACTGGGGGCCGATCGTGATCTCCATGCTTCTGATCGCGAACGGTCTCTCGCTGGTCACATCACCGAGCACCGAAGCCGTCATGGGGTCGGTGCCACGCGAACGAGCCGGGGTTGCATCCGCAGTCAATGACATCTCCCGAGAATTGGGAGGCACGCTCGGCGTCGCCATCACCGGGTCGATCTTCATCAGCCTGTACACGCCCAAGATCATCGAGGCCTTCACGAACATTCCCGGTCTGGTCGACTCGCTCCCCGACGGAGTCTTCGAACAGGCTCAGGATTCAGTCGGTGCGGCCTACGCGGTGGTCCAGAACAGCCCGGATCAAGTGCAGCCTCTCGTCGTGAATGCCGTCAGCGACTCGTTCATGAGCGGATTCGGAACTGCCTGCCTCGTCGTATCGGCTGTTGCGTTGGTCGGGTCAGTCACCGCATGGCGGTTCCTGCCCGCTCGGTCGAAGACTGCTTCCGACGTCGACGCATGATCGACCTGCGGCGCTGAGTTCGCTACCTCTTGCCGACCTGCATCACGTAACCCGAATCGGGTTAACTTCACCTCGTGTGGAAACACCCTCCCCCAGGCCTTGAGTCGGACAACTTCGTGGTCGAACCGCTCGGACCGGAGCACAACGAGGTCGACTACGCCGCGTGGTCGACGAGTCTCGACCACATCCGAGCAACGCCGGGCTTTCGGGCAGATCAGTGGGGTGGAGACGATTGGCCGTACCCGATGTCACTGGATCACAATCATGCCGATCTCGTCGAGCACGCCGAGGAATTCACTCGCGGCGAGGCCTTTGCCTACACGGTGCTCGATCCGTCGACACGAGATGTGATCGGTTGCGTCTACGTCGATCCAGACGATGTTGCCGAGGCTCGTTGTCGATTGTGGGTTCGAGCCGATCGTGCGCACCTCGACGGAGAACTCGAGCGCGTCGTTCGAGCCTGGTTCGCAGGCCCCGAGTGGCGGTTCACCTCGGTTCGCTTCCCTGGCCGCGACTGACATCGACGTCCGTTGGAGTCACTCGACTTCGTTCAGTCGGACACCCAGTTGCCGTGGAAGCCGAAGGGCACTCGCTGAGGAAGTCTCACTCGTGCGACATATCCCCGATCGAAGTCCTGTGCGTCGATCACGACGAATTCCGCAGAGTCGTCATTGCCGTCGTGAACGAAGGTCACGATCCAGCCATCGTCTTCATCGGCACTCCCGGGACGAGCAACGAACACGGGCTCTCCCGCAGCTCGACCGTCGCCATGATCGAAGACTCGACGCTCTCCGGTGATCATGTCGTGTTTGACCGTCGGCCAGGTCATCGACGAAATGTCGACTTCGGCGCAATATCCGTAGCGATACTGCTTGCCGGTCAGGGAACCGCGATGGCGCGGAAACTCGTTGACTCGCTCGTCGATCAACGTGTGACTCACCGTGCGCCGCTGCGGGTCGATCTCCCACCGAACCAGCCGTGCAGAAGAGTCACCGAACGGACCGAGGAGGTCGTTGCGCATCATGACGTCGTAGAAGCACACATCGAGAACGACCGAGCCATCGGGTCGGTCGTAGGCGTTCATCGGATGGAACACATACCCGACAGGAACGTCCACCCACGTGATGTCGGCGGCTGTGCCTTCTCGAGGCATGAACCCGACGCGGTTGCCGTACTCCGCGTTCCAGCGGAACGGAAAACGACCAGCGAACGCCAGGTCGAGATCGACGAGAACGGGTTGGTCGTAGATCACGACGTACCGTTCCGTGAGAGACATGTCGTGCACCATCGACATTCCCGGCAACGGGATGTCGACGGTGCGATTGACCCGTCCGTCGGATCCCACGCGGACGTATTGAACGTGGTCCATCCATTCCGCCCAGGCATATGCGATCGCATGCATCTCCCCCGTCGATGGATCGAACTTGGGGTGGGCACTGAACGCACCGGGGAGTGTTCCGTGGAAGTCGTTGCGGCCGACCGTCTCGAGGTCGTAGGTCAGCTCGACGGGACATCCCCCGGCTTCGACCATCGCCCACGTCGCACCGGCAAAGCCTCCGACGTTCGTGTTCGGTCCAGTTCGCGACGCGTTCCAGTTCCGTCCCGGGATGTCGTCGATTCCGCGCATCGCGCAAACTGAGGCCGAGCCGACGTAGCGATTGCGATACCACTCGGCTTGCCCATCTCGAATGCGGATGCCGTGCACCATGCCGTCACCCATGAACCAGTGATGTGTCGACGGATCGACATCTCCCATCGGGTTCGGCCCGTTGCGCAGATACCGACCATTCAGCTCCCGGGGAAGTTCGCCAATGATTTCGAGATCGAGAGCAGTGACCTCTTGGTCGACAGGGGAGAAGTTTCCGGACAGGTAGGGACTCGATGCTGCATCGTCGTATGCCTGTCCGGAATTCGTTGTCAGTGCCATGGAAAGTGTGTAGTTCTCCACCATGACGTTGTCAAGTGGCTCGAAGATCGGTCGACCTTCGAGCCACTTCAAGGTCTCACTCGGTGTCGGGGAGTTCCGTCGGCTGGCGATAGTGATTGATGTCGATGTCATCGAAGTCGTACGACCCACCGCCGCTGTCTCCGCCGCAGACGGAGAAATCCCAGTTGACCACGGTGCAGGCGTCTGCATCGGAGAGATCGCTGAGAAGACCCGATCCGGGCGACGGCAACGACTGCGAGAACGTCTGCGATTTCACCGTGACGCCATCCGCTGTCTGATCCAGTCCATGAAACGTCAGGATTCGTCGGCTCTCTCCCGCCGGTATATCCAACGAATAGGTGTATTGGACGTACTCCGCTGAATCACCAACGTTGAGTGAACCCCCCAAACAGGTGACAACACTCGCCATCGACTCGGGACTTCCCGGTCCGTCGGGAAGATGGAAAGCGGCCTTGTAATTGTCAAAGACACCGGTGGCTACACCGACCTCCGACATCACGAACGAATTTCCACTGTTGCGCCAAGTGCCGCCGCTGACCGATCTGATGGTGAAAGTGTCGCCGTGGTCGTAAAACAGAGAAACTGGAAGAGCACTGACAGCGGTAGCTCCCTGGTTCGTGATCGTCACCAGAGTTCGTGCCAGGTTGTCGTCAGTGAATCGGTAGCTCACCTCGACCAACAAGTCACCAACTGTCTCGCTGTAGGTGACAATCGAATCCGACCCAATTGTGGTCACGTCGACAGTGGTCGCCGAAGCACCTACGCCCGTGCCATTGACCTTCACCAAACTCGCTCCATCGAACCCGTAATCCACGTTGTCCTTGAAGATGATCCCGGATGTGGTACAGAAACTATCCGTACCCACTTCGAAGTCCGATGGACCTGCTCCACCGTCACTCCAAGGGAGACTCTCACTTGCACCATGAGCCGGCCCGCCTTGGAGCAACACCACTCCGAGTACAACAGCTCCAAATCCAACTCTCTTCACAACCATCTCCTCGCATGAAAACGCAAAAACTCTTCGCCTTGCGTCGAAAGTGCTTCGGAATTTAGGTGAGAGCTCGGAGCCCGTGACGGTCAATGGTGGTCAGACGTCGACTCCGAATAACCATGACCGGAGACATCCAGAAATGACCAACTGGTCATTCTTCGTCGATAGGAGGGGGTCACGTTCAGACGCTCGGTTACTTTCAGACAGCCGGAGACTCCCTTTGCAAGTGTGGACTGGAAGAGTCCACAGTTTTTACTGAAAAGTTGACCCTAGAGATATTGTCAAAAAGTGTGGGTATTCAGAACAACACATGGATTCGAAGACCGTTGGCATGTTGCAGGATCCGATGACGGTTCCAGCACACGACAGTGAGGAGACGACGAACGGCAGTTCGTCGTCATCGATGGACACCCCACGTGCTCGACGACTGTTGGCATGCGCCGTCGCCGGAGGTGATGTGTCCGAAGGCGGGATCCACCGATTTGCCGGAGTGACCATCGTCGAGGCCCGTCGAGCCTTCGACCTGTGTCGACAGGTCGGTCTCGTCGACGCAGATCACTCTGTCGAGCAGATGGTTGCCATCAGTCTCATCGACGACCTTCCGAGCGAAGAACTCGCAGAGATCCGCTCGAAAGCAGCCCGCTCCTGGATGGCTGTCGGGCCATCCCACTTCCTCGCTGAAATCGAACGGGCGCGAAATCTCGGTGGCCTGCTTCCCCTCGATGAGATCGTCGAACTCTCCGACCGAGCCGGCCACATGAGCCTCTCCCTCCACGATTACGAAACTGCAACCTGCCTCTTCCAGTTGGCGCTCGAGTTCGACGTCTCGGGTGAACCCCTTCTCGTCGCGCAACGAATGCGCGCTCTCGCCTCTGCTCTCGATGGTCTCGGTCAGGTCGGTGAAGCTCGCGAAACTCTGGCTCGAGCAGCGACACTTGGATACGTCGGCGGTAACTGCGAAATCGTCGTGTCGGCTTCCGTGCAATACGCACTCCCTGCTGATTGGTACGCCGGAGACAGCAGAGCGATCGCCCTTCTGGATCGCGCATCGTCAATGGAACCGTCCGATGCCGATGAGGTCCGAGTTCTGGCTGCTCGATCGTTGGTCGAAATGAGAATTCCCATCGCACCGACATCGGATCAACAGGTTGCCTGGGTCACTCGACCACAAGTTGCGCACGCCTTGGCAGATACCGCTCTGGAACGAGCCGCAATTCATTCTCCGGATGTTCGCGCACTTGCGGCTCTTGCATGGCGGACGACCCATAGGGCGCCCCATGACCTCGACAAACGCCGCGAAGTCTCGAGAGAATCTCTCAATCTGGCGCAGATGCTTCGTTTGCCGACCTATCAAGTCGAGTCAGCCGTCTGGCTCGCAGTCGACGCCATCGAATCATCGGACCGACCTTTGTACGACGAGGCACTCTCGGTTGCCCGATGGGTGGCCGAGCGTGATGGCAACCCGCGTCTGATCTGGCGTGCCCATACGTTGGCATGCGGATCTGCACACATGGAAGGCGACCTCGATGAGGCCGAACGCTGGAGATTGCGTGCGCGCGAGGTTGGTCAGGCGATCTCATCGCCAGGATGGCTCGCAGCCGATCTCCTCTTGGTCGGACAGATGGTCGTCTTCGCCCGAAATCCTCGTCTGACCTCCGAGAATCTCCTTCCGGAGGATTCTCCCGCACTGGTGAATCCGATCGGTCGCGCTGTCGCTGCTCTCCTTCATGCGGAAGTCGACAACTCAGCCACCGCCGAGCGAATGATTCGGAAATCTCTCCGTCAGATCGATCCCGAGTCGAGTTACCTGCTGCTCGCCACTCGCTGCGCCGACGTTGCGCTTCGCCTTGGCTCAGTTCAAATCGCCGAGGACATCGTGTCGATCCTCGCTCCTTGGAGGGGACGTGTTGCCGTCGACAGCAACGGGTGGTGGATCGACGGACCAGTCGACATGTGGCTGGGATTGCTGTTGAACTTGTCCGGCCATGTCGATGAGGCATCTGATTGCCTCGAAGAAGCCGAGCGGATAGCAAAGAGCCTCGGTGACACCCGTTCTCTTCACAGAATTGAGGACAGCCGCTCGATCGTGCTGCGTGCGAATCAGATGTCGACGGATCCGGTGTCACGTGGATTCGTGCTGACCGATCGACAGCGCACGATCTTGATCCTGATGAGCAAGGGCATGACGAACCACGAGATCGCCGACCATCTGTCCTACAGCACCAGCACGATTCGATCCGAGTCGATGACGATCTACAAGGCGCTCGGAGTCAAGGGACGGGCAGAAGCAATTGCGTGGTTCGCCAAGCACTCCTCCGCCTGAACCCCCTTGAGGAGAATCAGTACTTGCGAATCACCCCGTCCTTGACGGCGGCGGCCGCAACAGCCGGGGCTACCCGCTGAACCACGGAGCGATCGAACACCGACGGCACCACGAACTCGGGCTTGAGTTCAGCATCGGTCACCGACTCGGCGATCGCAATGGCAGCGGCCAACTTCATGCCTTCGGTGATGTCGGTTGCATGAGCGTCGAGCGCACCGCGGAAGATGCCCGGGAATGCAAGCACATTGTTGATCTGGTTCGGATAGTCACTACGACCCGTAGCCATGACGGCAGCCAGGCCGTCGGCCTCTTCCGGACGGATTTCCGGATTCGGATTGGCCATGGCGAACACGATCGGATCCTTGGACATCGATCGAACATCAGCAGCAGTGATGAGATCAGGTCCACTCACGCCAACGAATACATCGGAACCTTTCATCACATCACTGATGGTTCCCATGCGACGCTCACGGTTCGTGTTTTCCGCGAACCATTGCTTGGCTGAATTCATGTCACTTCGACCCGAATAGATGGCACCAACTCTGTCGCATCCGATGACGTCGCCAACGCCGGCGTTCAGAAGAATTTTGCCGATCGCTACTCCAGCAGCGCCAACACCAGCGATCACAACCGTGAGATCTTCCATCTTCTTGCCAGTGATCTTGAGTGAATTCCACAGAGCAGCGAGCGTGACGACAGCCGTTCCGTGCTGGTCATCGTGGAACACGGGGATGTCGAGACTGGCCCGAAGTCGCTCTTCGATTTCGAAACACTCGGGAGCCTTGATGTCTTCGAGGTTGATGCCTCCGAAAGTCGGGGCAATCCGCTGCACGAAGTCGACCACTTCATCGGCAGTGCTGGCATTGATGCACACCGGAAAACCATCGACTCCGCCGAACTCTTTGAAGAGAAGTGCCTTGCCCTCCATCACCGGCATGGCCCCCTCGGGCCCGATGTCGCCGAGGCCGAGAACTGCCGTGCCGTTGCTGACAATGGCGACCGTGTTCTTTCGAATCGTGTACTTGTGCGACAGGTTCGGATCGTTCTCGATTGCAGTGCACACGCGCGCCACACCAGGCGTGTACGCCATCGA
>JBDLRO010000054.1:0-2582 GCA_039800025.1 Actinomycetota bacterium
GGAAACTCGAGAAGGCCGTACTGAGACGGCTCAGTCGACGACGAGTGACGGAATGAACAGGCGAGACGCAGGCGTGCTTGCCGTGATCGCATCCGCGGCGAGAATGACCGCAGCACCCGTATAAGCGGTCCGCTCACCGTCGGGGAACGTCTCGAGAGTCGGGTAGACGATGCCCGTGAAGTACGAACCGTCGTCATTTCGGTGGGCGCGGGTCCATGCGAGCAGATCGATCGCGGTCTCGATATCGCCGATTGCCGTGTGAGCGAGCGAGCATTCGGCCGTCTCGGCAGCAGTCACCCACGGTTCGTCACTGACGCAGCGAATACCCTGTCCATCCATAGCGAAGGTGTCCCAGCCATCAGCGATACGGATCTTCGCCTGGTCGCCGTCCATGGCATTGGTCAGGATCGGGTAGTACCAATCCATTGCCCAGCGGTGCTTGGGCTCGAACGCATGCGGACGGGTCGTGATCGCAGTACGCAGATCGTCAGCGGCATCTTTCCAGTGAGGTCGACACTGGCCGACGACATCAGCGAGTTCGATCGCGCAGGTGAGTGCGTGCCAGATGCTGGACGAGCCGGTGAGGAGTGCGTAGTCCCACGGCTGGGCGTGCTCTTCACGGGCCCACAAAATGGTCCCATCGTGGCGGCGCATCGACAGAACCCACGAGATCGCTTTGTCGATGGCGGGCCAGATGTAGTCGACGAAGCCTCGGTCGCCGGTCACGAGCCAGTGATGCCATGCGCCAGCGGCGATGTAGGCGCAGACGTTGGTATCGAGTTTGGGCTCCTTGACGATGCCGCCTGGCAGGTAGTAGTTGAACCACCAGCCGTCTCGGTGCTGCGTGTCGACGAGCCACTCGTACGCGCGCTCGGCCTGATGGTGGAAACCCGCGATGTCGAGTGCGATGGCAGTCTCGACGTGGTTCCACGGGTCACAGTGGCCATTTTCGAACCAGGGAATCATGCCGTTGTCGAGCTGCAGCGCAGCGATCGACTCGGCGGTCTGGACGACTTCGTCCGCGCTCAGCACTCCCTCGATGTGGGGAACCGAGGTCTGGGGGACCGAGGTCATGCAGAAGCCCTTTCGTACGCCGCCGGTTCGCTTCGAGGTTCGTCGGAACTCTCGATGGGATTCGGGACCGGCATCTTACGGGCGTAGATGATGAGACTCTTGCCGAGGAGGGGGGACAGCGCTCGATCGACGATTTTCATCGATTTCGGCTGCTCGATGATGTCCCATTCGAGGAACTTCCGGTAGCGGGTGACAAGAGGGTGGTCGTCGCGCCGAGGACCCACGGCGCATTTCAGCCACCAATACGGCGAGTGGAGAGCGTGCGCGTGATGGGAACCGATGATCGACAGACCCGCGGCCCGCAATTTCGATTCGAGTTCGGTCTGGGAGTAGATGCGCACGTGACCGCCGACAGCCTTGGGGGCGTGATACTCGTCGCTCAGCTTCCAGTTGATCTTCTCGGGCCACATGGACGGGACGGTGCACGCGAAAGTTCCCCCGACTCGAAGGACTCGCACCAGTTCGCCGATTGCCGCGACATCGTTCTGAATGTGTTCGAGGACTTCCGATGTGATCACACGGTCGAAGGTCGCGTCTGCGAACGGCAGATGTGTCGCGTCGCCTCGCAGACAGCCGACCAGGCGATCTGCGGGGATGTCACCCGCTTCGATCATCGCCCCGAAGGTGGCGCGTGTGGTGCGAACCTCGTCATCTGCGTAATCGAGTGCGACGATACGCCCGCCCCGACGAGCAACCTCGAAGGCATGACGACCGAAACCTGCGCCTGCATCGAGAACGCGGTCGCCGGGAGCCAGTTCGAGACGGTCGAATCGAACGGTGAGCACTAGGAGACCCTCCCGTTTCGCTTCAACTTTGCCTGGTTCTCGGGCATGGCGAGCACCTCTCGATACTGATCCACTGTCTGTTCGGCGCAGCGACGCCAGGTCCAACGTTCGACGACTCGTTGCCGGCCGCGCGCTCCCACTGCTGCGCGCAGTGTCGCATCGTCGAGACCTCGGCGAATCGTTGCCGCGAGGGCCTCGGCATCACCTGCTGCGCACGACAGGACGGTGTCACCATCGATGCCGGTCACTTCCGGAAGTGCACCGCCATCGGTGGCAACGAGACAGATGCCGGTGCACATCGCCTCGATGGCCGGGAGGCTGAAGCCTTCGTACAGAGATGGAACGACGGCAAGCTCTGCTTCGGCGTACAACTCGACGATTCGTTCGTCGCTGACCCCGGACACGAACTGGATGTGCGGAGCCAGACCGAGTTTGTCGATGAGGTCCATGCTCTTTCCGGGCTTGGGTTTGCCGATGATCGTGAGCGTGACATCGCGTTCGGTGCGCAACTTCGCGACCGCCTCGAGAAGGTATGCGAGACCTTTGAGCGCAACGTCGGCGGATGCAGTGGTGATCAATCGTCCGGGTGTACGCGCAACGTTGTCGAGCGGCTTGAACAAGTCCGGGTCGACGCCGACGGGCACGAGCCTCATGCGATCGAATGAGACCCCCATGTCGTCATGGATGTCCTTGATCGAGTTCTCGCTCACGACGACGATGCGC
>JBDLRO010000055.1:0-11074 GCA_039800025.1 Actinomycetota bacterium
GGAAACTCACGACGTACCGAGAGATGGCCGAAGACGCGATCGACGCATTGGCACCGTTTCTCGGTGTGTCGATTCGCGCACTCTCCCGTCATCGATGTCGGACCAAACGACTCCTCCTCCACGGCGCAAGCCGGATTCGACGCGGCTCTCGCCTCACCGGAGTCGACGACCACCTGTGGGGCAGATTCGGCACCGACTCGAATCGAATCGCCGACCTCATCTCCCGCGACGAGAATCTTGCTCGACCACTCGTGCCTGGGCTGCCATACCTGCGAGCCGAAGTGGTGTTCGCCGTACGCGAGGAAATGGCACTCACCGTCGACGATGTTCTCTCGCGGCGCACGCGAGCTTTGCTCTTCGATCGTCGCGGCTCCCGGGAAGCGGCACACGAAACGGCTCTCCTGATGGCCCCCCTTCTCGGATGGGACGACGAACGCATCGATCGCGAGGTGCGCGCCTTCCAGGAGATCTGCGACCATGAGAGCGTGTCCGCAGAGCTCACACAAGACGAACTGCACAATACGATCCGATGAGATGAACGATCACACCTCGCTGCCCATGTCCCCGATCGACGTCGTTGCTCAGGACGACTCCGTCGTGCGCGCCCATTTCTCGACAAGGACTTCGCAACTCTCCTCGGATCACATCGAACAACTGAGCGCGATGTGCACTGTCGACACCGATATCGACCGTGTTGCCGATGCAGGACGTGACTGGTGGCCGATTTCGATGCATTGGGCACTTCAGGGTGAGGTTCCCGCCATCGCCTCGGTGGTCGTGAAGCCGCGAACGACACAGGAGACGTCCCGAGTCCTGTCGTACTGCAACGACCATGGCATTGCTGTGACGGCTGCTGCGGGTCGCAGCGGAGTGTGCGGCGCATCGATCCCTCTGTTCGGAGGTGTGATCCTCGACATGACAGCAATGGCAGGTGTCGTGAGCATCGACGCGACGAGCAACATCGTCGAGGTGCTTCCGGGGACGTTCGGTCCCCCACTCGAGGAGGAATTGGCAGCGGCCGGGTTGACTCTCGGTCACTTTCCCCAGAGTTTTGCCATTTCGACAGTCGGCGGGTGGGTGGCCTGCCGTGGTGCGGGCCAGATGTCGACCCGCTACGGAAAGATCGAAGACATGGTCTGCGGACTCGAAGTCGTTCTTGCGTCAGGGTCGGTCGTCCGATTCGGAGCAACGCCTCGAGCAGCGAGCGGACCCGACCTGCAAGGTGTCTTCGTGGGCAGCGAGGGAACGCTCGGCATCATCACCCGAGTGTGGCTGCGCTGCCATCCCCTGCCGAGTCGAGAGGAGCGCTGCGCATATCTCTTCGCCGAATTCGCATCTGGGATCGACGCATGCCGACGAATCATCCAACGCGGAGGAACGCCCGCAGTTCTTCGCCTCTACGACGCAGTCGAGACTCAGAGAAGTCACGGCGGTGACGGAACCACCTGCGCGCTTCTCGTCCTCGATCAGGCCGACCCCGCAAGTGTCGGTGCAACGATGTCGATCGTGCACGAAGAATGTCTGGCAACCGACGGGTGTCACCCGATTTCCAAAGAACTCGTCGATCGATGGATGGAGCACCGAAACGATACGAGTGCACTGCAAGCGCTGACACGCAGGGGCTTCGTCGTCGACACGATGGAAGTCGCAGCCCCGTGGGCGAATCTCGCTCGGATCCATGCGGACGTCCGCTCAGCGTTCTTGGGAGTCGAACACGCTCGAGCTGCGAGCTGTCATCTGTCTCACAGCTATTCCGATGGAGCATGTCTGTACTTCAGTTTTGCCGCCACCCCGCCGTCGGACTCCCTGGAGTCGACGTACGTCGCCTTGTGGGACGCCGGATCACGCGCAGCTCTCGCTGCGGGAGCGAACCTCAGCCACCACCACGGAATCGGTCTCAACCGCGCGCGGTTCGTCACCGAAGCGCTCGGCTCCGGACTCGGCGTCCTCCAGGCATTGAAGTCGGCCCTCGATCCGAAGGGAATTCTGAATCCTGGCAAGATGGGACTCGTGAACAGCGCATTCGACCTCGCAGATGGAAAGCAACCATGGCCGACGTGAGTTCTCGCGGACTGTCCTCGCCGGGACGAGGTCGGTGGGACGTGCCGGCCATCCGAGCAGGAGCCTCGGTTGCTCTCGTCTTCGCGGTACCGTTTTCGATTGCGGCACGAATCGCCTCGGGATCGAGCATCGCCATCTTTCTCGTCTTCCTTGCGACGGTCGGGTTTCTCCTCGGCTCAGCAGTTGCTGCTTGGCATCAACAACGCGGAACGCCGCTCAGCCACGCGGTAGTGACTGCGTCGGGCGCCTACGCGATTCCCCAGAGCATCTTCATCGTCGTCAAGCTCCTGCGCGGAGGTGACGTCACTTGGAGCGGAGTGATCCTCAACATGCTGGTCGCAGTGTCCGCTGGAGCCATCGGGGGCATCCTCGGATCAACCCTGCAAGCCAAGGGTGTGTACCCACAGGGTCGTCGACCCCAGTCGTCCGGCCAATGAGCACATCGTCGATCCTCGTCATCGATGTCGGCACGAGCGGACTTCGCGCCGGGATCGTTCGCGACGATGCCAGCATCGACGCACTCCACTACCGCGAGTTCGCCCCTCAGACCCCCTTTCCCGGACTGGTCGAGTTCGATGCTGCAGAGTTGGCCCGGCACGTTCTCGACGTTGCTCGTGCCGCTCTCGAAGTTGGCGGACCCGTTGCCGCAGTGGGCATCACCAACCAGCGGGCATCGGCGATCGTCTGGGATCGTCGGACGGGCCAACCTCTCGGACCGGCGCTCGGATGGCAGGATCTGCGCACCGTCAACGAATGCATCGTTGCCCGCTCGGAACACGGCCTTGCTCTCGCCCCGAATCAGACAGCGACCAAGGCAGCTTCGATTCTTGCCTCCGCGATCGGGAATCGTGATGCCGTTTCCTCCCGTGCGCACGATGTGTGCATCGGTACGGTCGACAGTTGGATCGTTTGGACACTGACTCGGGGCGCCATGCACGTCACGGACCATTCGAACGCTGCGGTGACCGGCCTCTGCGAAATCACGGCCTCTTCCGGTCCGGTGTGGCACGAACGCGCCTGTTCCGCACTCGGGATCCCGATGGGCATGTTGGCGAACATCGTGACGTCGTCGGGAGTCATCGGCGAGGCATCCGCTCTCCCGGGTTCGCCGGTGATCGCCTCGATCGTCGGGGACCAACAGGCATCGCTCCTCGGTCAGTCCTGTGTCCGACCGAACATGGTGAAAAGCACATTTGGGACAGGGGGCATGATGAACGTCTGCCTCGACAGTCGTGCGCCAGCGGATTCGGCACGCACGACGAACGGAACCTTCCCGATCGTTGCTTGGAGCCGCAACTCTGCATCCACAGCGTCGACGGAAATCGTCTGGGGTGCCGAGGCGATCATGCTCTCCGCCGGAACCAACATCGAGTGGCTGCGCGACGACCTCGCCGTGATCGCCTCGGCTTCTGAGAGCCACGACGTTGCTCAGGGTTGCCCGACCGCAGAGGGAGTCGTCTTCGTGCCCGCGCTTCTCGGCCTCGGCACTCCGCGTTGGGACTACGGTGCGCGCGGAACTCTTCTCGGTCTCACCCGCGGTTCGACTCGCGCCCATGTCGTGCGAGCCGTTCTGGAAGGAATTGCCCACCGAGGCGCAGACCTACTCGAGTCATTGACCCGAGACCACCCGTCGCTCGATCGATCAGAGATCCAAAACGCCGAGATTCGAACTCCCGAAATCCGCATAGATGGCGGCATGAGCCGAAATCCGACGTTCGTGCAATCACTCGCCGACGCCACAGGCCGCACCATCTCCGTTTCGCCCGTGACCGAAGCAACGACTCTGGGGGCCGCGTATCTCGCTGGCCTCGCCGTTGGAACGTGGTCCGATCTCGATGACATCGAGGCTCTCTGGTCGCCGATGGTCTCGGTGGATCCCAGCCCGTCGGTCGATCGCGACGAGAAGCGTCGAGAGTGGGCCAAAGCTGTGACCCGTGCCGCCAAGTGGATACCTGAACTGTCGGCGCTCGACTTCTAGAGTCAGAGTTGCTCTCACCCCGGCTCAGGCATAAGGCTGAGAGGGATTTGGGAAAGGACCATTGTGACGACGCCGATTGAATCGACCAGCGAATCCCCCGCAACGACTGCAGCTCCCCGTCGTCCGACGTCGGCGGACGCACAACTTCTGGGTTTCGCCCAAACCGTCGAACTGGCTGCTCGTGATCTGTATCGCCTCGCCGTCGAGGCAGGGGCTGGCGGCCAGCAGCTTCCCAGTCTTGCGGCGATCGCAGCCCATCATGACGCCTACGCCCAAGCGATCTCAGCGGTGATCGGGACCTCAGCACCTCAGGAGCGCGACGAAGCTCTGTTCACCGCCTTGCGCAGTTCGTTCGCCACAAAGGCTGATTCGATGACACGAGCTGCACACGACCTCGAGAACGCACTTGTTGCGACCCATCGGTCGCTGCTCGCGCAACTCGATGGAACCGAAGGGTCGGCTCTGATCGCGTCGATCCTGATCGTCGAGGCACGCCATTCAGCCGCACTCGCAGGCCTCGCAGGCCTCTCGCCGACGAGTGATGCCGATGCGTTCTTCACGACACCGGCTGTCCAGCCGCTCACCCCGACGCCGATCGCCTGAAGACGGAGCTGATATGAGCAACAACGACATCACCATCCTCGCCCAGATCGCCCGTGCCGCAGATGCTGCACCCCTCGAACTCAGATCGGCTCTGAGTCGGCGTCGCTTCTTTCTTGCGGGAGGAGCCACGATCTCACTCGGCGCTCTGCTCGCTGCCTGTGGAGGCGGAAGCGAGTCGACTGGCATCCCTGTCATCGGCAACGCTCCCGAATCACAGGATCTGCCCGACGCTCCCGTCACTGACGTCACTCTCCTGCGTACCGCGACATCGCTCGAATACAACGCGATTTTCGTCTACGAAGCAGTCGCCGATCTCTTGAGTGGAGATGCGGCACGCCTCGCAGCTCGTTTCCTCGCTGATCACCGCGGTCATGCAGATGCTGCTGCGGCTCTGACCGAACAGCTCGGTGGTCAGGCGTTCGACAAGCCGAATCCGCGTCTGCAGTCGATCTATATCGAGCCCGCTCTGACCCTCATCCTCGGTGACGATGCTTCGGGGGTGTCCCCGACCGAGGATCCGGTGGCCGACATCATCTCATTGGCCTATGCACTCGAAACTTTGGCCGGGGCCACGTATCAGGCATATGTGCCTCTCCTCAATGACAAAGCCCTCCGTGCTGCAGCCATGGGAATCGGAGAACAAGAAGCTCGTCACGCAGCAGTTCTCGGATCCCTTCTCAACACGGATCGACTCGTGTCGACGTTCGGTTTGCCGCTGTCGGCGGAGTACGCCGAAACGACCGATGTGCCAGCGGCGGCGTACGCGGTCCCGACCTCGTTCGGAACTCAATCTCCGATTCCGGTCACTCTCGGCGCTCCCAATGAATCGGGAGTTCGCACCACAGTGAATCTCGAGACTCCGAGCCTCAACTCGATGGTCTACGAATACCTCGACAACTGACTCGACACGGCACCTGTTCGGTCGGCGCTTCTCGTGTCCGGCTCCGTCGAGATCGCCCCTAGCCTGACGTCGACGGTGAGTCGATCGGGTGACCGCGGTCGGATCTTCGGATTCAACTGAGGAAAGTCGGGACTCCACAGAACAGAGTGCTGGCGGGAGCCAGGTGGGGGCGACCTCACGGACAGTGCAACAGAGAGAGACCGCCGATGGCCAGGCAACTGGCTCAGGTAAGGGTGAAACGGTGCGGTAAGAGCGCACCAGTGTCGAAGGTGACTTCGTCAGCTCGGCCAACCCCACTCGGAGCAAGATCGAGCAGGGAATGTGAGTGGTTCGCTCGCTCCGGTGTCCGGAGCAATTCTCGGGTAGATCGCACAGATGGATGGTCACCCGGTCGGGGCAACCCGGCCGACAGAATCCCGCTTACAGATCGACTCACCGTCACTTGACACGTTTCGTGCGTTTCACCACTCGGGTGACGAGCGGCGCTGAGCCGAACAGATGCGCTGGAGCTCGTCCAACTGCATCGGATCGCGGATCCCGAGCAATTTCGCGTAGAAGCGCAGACCACGAGCAGTGGCTCGCACCCGCACAGGAATTCGATCGCCGAGATCTCCGCCATACCCGGAGGGAATGTCCACCGCGACGATTCCTGCTTCATGCAGATCGATCTCATCTGCTGCAAGTGCTGCCGCGTCGTACCCGCCCAGTCCGTACGCCTCTGCGTCCACGAAGAACGTGAACTCGCGAACGTCGTCATCTTCGAGGTTTCCGCTATCAGGAATCATCGCCCTCGAATGCTACGGTTCCGTGGGTGAGCAAGATCACCGCCGACAACATCCCCACTGTCCCTCTGTCCGACATCGACCTGTCCGATCCTGCATTCTGGGTGCGCGACAGAGCCTTTCGTGAAGGCGCCTTCAAGACACTGCGTGATGAAGCTCCGTTCGCCTTCTTCAAGGAGCGGGTGATCGAGAACGCTCCCTTCCCTCCCGGCCCCGGTTACCACGCGGTCACTCGTCACGACGACATCTGGCACATCAGTCGCAACCCGCAGTTGTTCTGCAGCGGCAAGGGCTCGAACATCGGCGATCTTCCCCAGGAGATGAACGAATTCTTCGGCTCGATGATCAACATGGACGATCCGAAGCACTTTCGGCTCCGCAACATCGTCTCGCGCGGCTTCACCCCCAAGGAAGTGGCCCGAATCGAGACTCAGGTCAGGGACCGTGCCGAAAGTCTCGTCACCGACTTGATCGAACGTTTTCCGTCCGGTGAGTGCGACTTCGTCGAGGAGGTGGCAGCTCCCCTGCCGCTCAGCATCATCTGCGACATGATGGGCATTCCCGAAGAGGACCACAAGAAGATCTTCCACTGGACCAATGTCATCCTCGGTGTGGGAGATCCCGAATTCGTCGGTTCCTACGAGGATCTGATGACAGTTGCGCTCGAGATGTTCACCTACGCCCAAGCTCTCGGGGAAGATCGCGTCAAGAATCCCCAGGAAGACGTCACGTCGGCGATGATGAATGCGGTCGTCGACGGCGAACGACTCACTGCTCAAGAGTTCGGTTCGTTCTTCATTCTTCTCGTCGTCGCGGGAAACGAAACGACACGGAACGCCATCAGCCATGGCATGAAGCTCCTCACTGATCACCCCGACCAGCGCCAGATCTGGTTCGACGACTTCGAGGCGAATACGAAGACAGCCGTCGAGGAGATCGTGCGGTATGCGACTCCGGTCATCCATTTCCGACGCACGGTCACCGAGGACACGGAGATCTCAGGACAACCGCTGAAGGCGGGCGACAAGGTCGTCATGTGGTACTGCTCGGGCAACCGGGACGAGAGAATGTTCGCCGATCCATTCACATTCGACGTTCGACGCCCGCCCGCTCCCGCGCAGATCGGATTCGGTGCAGGAGGACCCCACTTTTGTCTCGGTGCGAACTTGGCTCGCCGCGAGATCTCGGTGATGTTCGACGAAATTCGACGTCGCCTTCCGAACATGCGGATCACGGGAGAGCCCGCGATGCTGCAGAGCGCGTTCATCAACGGCATCAAGCGCATGCCGTGTTCATGGACGTGACGAATTCGACGATCTGATCGGGTCGTACATCCCGATCAGATCCCCATGTCGCCAACGAGATAGTGGCGCCGGCACAGCAGTTCGTAACGAACGACATCGCCGAACAAGGGTGTCGCAACATCTCCGGTGTCGCCGACGACAACGGTTTCACCCTCGTAGACCACTTCGCCATTGACGACTCGGGCATTGTGCGTCGCTCGCGCCCCGCACCAGCAACGAGCTTCGACCTGCATTTCGATTCGCTCATCGGCGACTTCCAACATCCTCTTCGTGCCGTCGAAAAGGAGACCGCGAAAGTCCGTGATCAAGCCGAAGGCATAGACGTCGATCCCCAGTTCGTCGACCACCCTGGCGATCTGGTCGCACTGGGTCGGCGTGTAGAACTGGACTTCGTCGCAGACGACGAAATCCAACGGGGCGCGTTGGGACACCAGATCGAACACATCGACTTCTGGTGAGACCTCGACAGCCGGTGCCGAGACTCCGAGGCGACTCGTGACCTGGGTGCCGTCGCGATCGAGTTTGGTCAACAGGAGACCGCGTCTCTCGCGTACGGAAAGATTGTGGTGGATCTGCAGAGCGAGAGTGCTCTTGCCCGATCCCATCGTCCCGAAACTGAAGCGGAGAGTCGCCATGCCGACCACGAAACTACTCGGAAACCGGATCTGGCTGTATCCAAGGACTCGTCGAGAGGTCTGCGATACAAAGGGGCGATACTCGTGAAGACTGAAACTGGTGAACGGTCCCATACAGGGCGTCAGTGCTAGACAAGACGGTGCATGTGGACCCCTTTTCGCCGCACTACCGTCACACGGCTGACCCTGATCATCGGAATCTTCGGAACGAGCCTGTGTCTTGCCTCGATGGGCAGAGCAGCGACGGGCGACGTCCAGCCACTCTCCCCGCTCGAGACGAGTACGGTGACACCGAACCAAGCCGGACGTGACGCGCAGCGAACCGCATACGAACTCCTCGGCGATCGCCCCTTCCAAGCAGTGCTGATGAGCGGCGGACGAGCTGTGATGACTGCGAGTTCACTCGGCACCTCGCCATTCTCGGATGTGCCAATCGCCTCGATTTCGAAGTTGGTCACCTCGATGACACTGATGCGGCTCGTCGAAAGCGGAGGGGTGTCCATGAACGAGATCATGGGCAATCTGTTCCCGCCCGTGATTCTTCCCGAAAGGTGGCGAGGCGTCACGGTGACCCAATTGCTGTCGCACACGTCGGGATTCGCTGCCGATCGTGACAGGTGGTTCAACGACACGTACAACTCATGTTTCGACGCGTTCGGCCTGATCGTGCAGCGTGACGCTCCCAGTGGTGCCGGATACGAGTACTCGAACACGAACTTTTGCGCGCTCTCACTTGCCATCGGATCTCAGAGCGGTCCGTCCTACGACGACGCCGTGTTCCGACTCGTCTTGCGACCGCTCGGAATCGCCCGAAAGAAGATGGATCCCGAATACGCACATCTCTCCGGCGCCGGCGGCTGGCGAATGTCGGCTCTCGATGTCGGACGAATCGTGTCAGCCGTCGATCCGAACGCTCGACTCAGTCCACTCTCGTCTGCGATCCGTACCCAGATGGTCCAGCGGACTTCCTATAACTACGGTCTCGGAGTCTGGATCTGGGATCCCGATACATATGGACACTCTGGCAGTTTGTACCGTGCCAGGAGCATCGCCGTGCGACTCCCATCGGGTCGCGTCGCTGTCATCTTGACCCAGGCAACCTTCCCCGAAAGCGGTCTCGATCTTCTCCCGATCGCACAGCGAATCGATGCTGCCTTCGGATCCTCGTGCGCCGCATCACCGTGCGAATTTCGTGGAATCGACCCATTCAACGCAATGCCGACGGGCATCCGCGGTCGTGCCCAGATCTGAGCACAGCTCAGCGAACGTCATCCCTCAGGCACCCGCACATCGGCAACGACGGCGTAGTGGTCACTCGCCATCACGCCATCGACTGCTTCGTGACCGGCGAGCCAGACGCGACTGGGATGACCAGCGGGCTTTCGACGCGGCCACGTGACGAACAAGTAGTCGATTCCGCGGTTCGGCCAGTTGGCGTCCTGCAGGTACGGGTTAGACGCATCCCATGTTCGACCAAGGCCCTCACCTCGCAATTCCCACATGTCGGCGAAGACCAAGTTCGGATGCTTCACTGCAGTTCGTCCAGTCAGACGACGGATTTCATCGCTGTCCGGAACTGCATTGAAGTCGCCGCCGATGATGACCGGCAATCCGCTGTCGACGAGTTTCAGCTCGTCGTGAACCATGTCAGCAAGAGCATCGACCTGCTCGAGGCGAACGGAGGAGCCGTCGAACGAGTGATCGAGATGGGTGGTCGCCATCGGCCAGATTCCCCACGGGGTGTCGAGATGGCTCATGAGCGCGGTTCGCACACGCGGCCGACCTGGAGCCGACGGGAGAAGGATGCGACGCGAAGCAACGATCGGCCATCGAGACACGATGGCGTTGCACATCACCTGCGAGCGCCCCTTCGCCTCCCCCGCGTCCGACGAGGTGGATTCTTGCGCGTGAAATCCCAGGAACTGCGCAAGGCTTCCCGCTTGGTCCTCAGCAGGGATCGTCTCCTGGAGAAACAACACATCCGCGTTCTGCTGCGCCAGGACCGATCGAATCGCCTGTTGACGCTCTCGCCATGGACCGAAGGTCCACCACAGATTCCAGGTCAGAACGCGCATTGGTGAACCAAGTGTCGACGTCGTTCAACGAACGACGTCGACAACCTGAATTCCCCCACCAGCGGGTGTCCCGGACTCGGCTGAGCCAGGGGCCGTCACAGCGGCAATCACGACCGTTGCATACGCCGCCAAGGCGACCAGCACGACGAACGGAGCGATTTTCAGCGAGCGCCGCGGAGTGCGCTGGGATTCGTACTCGAATATCTCGTGACTCATCATGGAGAATCTTTCGGTCTTCCAGCCCTCCGACTTGAGACATTCGCGAAGAAATCTCATTTCTGATCCGAAGGATTCAGATCCGCTGGTCCCCCTCCTCGAGGCATCGGTTACGGTTTTGCAGGGATATCGACAGGGTGTCGACCCGAATAGGAGCCGAATCAACGTGGAACAGCGCTTCGAAAACGGATTCAACGGACGCATCGCAGTCGTCACCGGCGGGGGAACCGGCATGGGCCGCGAACTCGTTCGCCAATTGCTTGCCGACGGATGTGATGTCGCCACCTGTGACGTCATGGAGGACAATCTCTCCGAAACAGCCGAGATCTGCGCGAGTGACGATCCCGCTGTCTCCAGTCGCCTCCTCACTTTCGTGGCTGATGTTTCCGACGAAGAGCAGGTACTCGCATTCCGCGATGCCGTTTCGCGCTGGCGACCTCATGTCAACTTGTTGTTCAACAACGCCGGCATCGGTGGCGGCGGAAGCATCGTCGACGCGGATCGAGCCGAGTGGGACAA
>JBDLRO010000056.1:0-13486 GCA_039800025.1 Actinomycetota bacterium
ACGGGTTCGCAGGTCGTCGGTGAGTTCGAAGGTCGGGTCGCTCTTCCCGTCCATCAGAAACACTCGCTCGTAGTGCTTCCGACCCCTGTTCAGTTCGGTGACTCCGGTTCGATAGACCCGACCCCATCGGGGCAGTTCTGACTCGTTCAGCTTCTCGACTTCAGTGACCCTGAGGTAGCCGAAGCCATTCGAGTGATGCCTCTCGTCGATCTTGCAGCCGACAAAGTCACCGTGCCGCATCTCGTTGCGATCAAGATCGTCACTCAGGACCCAGGCCGCAGTGATCACCGTCTGTTGGGCATATCCCGATTGCGCAGGGCGTTCCGGGAAAGGTACATCCCCCATCAACACACGGATCTTCCCGTCAGGTGTGACCGTGGCTGGAAACGCCTCGATCCCTTCGCGCGCCGTTTGACGGAATGCGAGTGGCTCTCTGTTCCGCTTGGCGAACTCACCGAAACGCGAGTTGGTGACCGACTCGAATGCGGAGCGAATCATTCCCTTCACGGAACTCGGCGGAATCACCACTTGGCCGTCGACAGTTCTCGTCTGCTTGGTCTTGTGCTTCTGTCCGTCCACGTCGACCCGCCCCGACGGCACGAGCAACGGCGAGACGGCCGTCATGCGAACAGCAATCGTGCCGTTCCATCGATCGTCATGGAGGCGGTGGTGACCGACAGGTGGAGCATCGGATAATTCACGCGGAAAGTCCCCCGTACGAGGAGGAGTCGGAACGAAGTTGTACGGATTGAAGAATTCGCCCATGATCACC
The DNA here is from genome assembly GCA_039800025.1 of Actinomycetota bacterium. Lineage (GTDB taxonomy): Bacteria > Actinomycetota > Acidimicrobiia > Acidimicrobiales > Ilumatobacteraceae > Casp-actino8. Next base: position 773 of record JBDLRO010000056.1, read on the forward strand.
TCTCGAACGAGAATCCCTGCAGACATTCGGTCACCACGACGGCGTTCCCATCCACTGACGGTGCCAGGTGCTCGATCGCGTCCAAGCGAACTGTTCGCCCCTCACCAGCCACCGGAATCTCGTAGCGCCCCACTCGTCCGTCACTCAAGACGACCCCACTTCGGGTCGATTCGTCGACACTCCCCCAGAGCAAGTAACGCCGAGACAACCGTTCGACGTCGTTCCAGGTGACCGCAGCACCTGAGAAAGGCGGTGCAGAACGACAACTCTGATCGTCGACCCAACATGTCACGTCCCCGCCGATTCCTCTCTTCACCCATCGGGTGTCGATGCCGCCCCCGAACACTCTCGCCTCGAAGACTTGGGTCGGAGCGCCGTGACCGAACCACTTCATGGGCTCGCCACCGAGACGCTCGATTCCCCATGCTGTGGAGGAATACTGCAGCAAGAAGACCGGCGAATCGGTCGACCCAGCGAAGGCTCCTGTGGCCTCGATGAACTGACCGAGCGACGCTTCACTGCTGATTCTGGTGAGACTCATGACGGCAACTCCTGTGTCCAGGCTTTGCGCAATTGTGACATCGTCGACGAATCCACCGACTCGATCTGCGACATCAAGTCGACCGTGGGGTCGATCGATGCCAGATCAAGTCGTGCCCCACCTTCGAGTCCCGTCACGGAAAGTGCAATCACCGAAACGGAGCCGTGACCTCGATGAGTCCCCCAACCGAGGCCGATCGCCCCACTGTGCAATTGGCGAAGGAGGAAGATGACTGCAGCGACGGCAGATCTAGGATCGCGCCCCAGCCTTTCGAGGCGAGGTCCGTCGATCTGCACTTTCAAGGCCTCCCACTCGACGCCATGGGGTTCGAGAACCGAGAACAACTTGGAGTCGGTCACTCCCGATGTCCACCGATCGATCGCCACGTGATCGGTCGGTTGCCAATTGGCCAGGCCCGCCGCCCTCAGAGCATCCACCACTCTCTTGCGGTCCGCGTCGGGGTCGGTCTTGTTCGACATCACCGAGTCACGTACCGATTCCCATTGCTCCCAGGCAAGTGGAGTTCCCGTCGAGGTGACGAGCCGACCCATGAGGTCACCCACTCGAACTGTCGCCTTCAGGCCAGACGAAACATCGGCCGACTCGGCACTGTTGGCGTATCCGAAGAGTTCGTCGACGAACGGTGCACGAACTTGCTCGTGATGAGGAGCGTCGACATCGACATCGGACGCCAGGACCGATCGAACATGGCGTTCGAGTTCGGAACGCATCACACCTTTGATCGACGAGCCAGGAATCACCAGGAATGCGTGACCACCACGCGCCACCACACGCGGCAAGGTGTCGAGCAATTTTCCGTCGAGCGAACTCTTGACGAAGGTCGGCGTACGAGAGGAGAAGGTCGCCGATACCGTCAGCCCTGATCCCGAAACATCAGGGAGATCTCGGACGGGGTCGAGTCGTCGCTTGCCAGAGATCCGGTCGAGAACTCCCTGACGATCGAGGGTCTCGACGCCCATTCGGGGGACCCCGTCGCCGTTGACCCCGACCAAGCGAAAGCCGCCGAGTCCACGCGTCGTACCCGCGCCAAGTCGAAGGATCCCCGAGTTCATGGCGGCTGCAACTGCTGTCGCCACCGACACGGCATCTTCGCGACTGATGGGTCCTCCGAAGTCGCATTCGAGCACGAAACGCGCGACAGTGCCCGACTTCTGGCGCAGAACGACCCGATCGAACTTGACCCCAGTCGCAGCTGATCCCGAGAAGCGATCGATGCCGACATTGTCGACGACCTCCGAGTACAGCCCGTCGAGAACGACGTCTCGCACGCGAATGCGAGACGCGCCTGATGACGAGTCGTCGACACCCCCGAAGAGATGTCCCATCGACACGTCGGGCAGATGCATGGTCGAGACATCGACGAGCCAACTTCGAAGCACACCGAGAATGCTCGATCCCGGAAGGACATGTCGGTCGAGTCCATCCCGAACATGAAGGGCGTCGAGACCAGCCTCTTCGCTCATGCCGCCGATGTGAAGAGGCTCGTCGAACACCAACCCGCCTTCGAGAATGACACGACCACCGATCGTTCGTGCCATCAGCTGTTCCCCCGTGTCGCCTCGCGATACACGACTTCGACCAACGAACGAACGGCTTCGCCCCACAGTCCGTCGGTTCTCTCGGCTTCCTCGATCGACAACGCATCCCAGATCCAACCGCGCTTCGTGAGCATGTCTCTCGCGACCTCCCGAGCTTTGGCTGGCCATTGACGGGTGTCGTGTTCCAACTGGGTCACACCAGAGCCTTCCAGTGGACTATCCAGGTGCTGAACCCAGCTGCGGAGACGACTCAACTGGCTGCTCTTCACCTCGGCACTGAGCAGTGGGCCGAACGGTGTGGGGCCGTCTCGTCGCGCTCGTGCTGAGACAGCTGCTGCGCGCACCCTGTGTCGGGCCACGGCCCGTTTGACCGCATCGACGAAGAGCTTTTCGCTCGCCGACAGATCTCCGGTTGTGAACACAGAAGTGCCCCACGTCGCCGGATCGGTTCGAACCGTCACTTCGGCACGTGCCAGCAACGGGTGGTCGATGGCGATCTCGCCGAAACCCTCGGCCGTGCGATCTCCCGTGCTCGTCCCCGTCAAGCTTCCGATCCGCTGCGCTACCTGCACGTCGGAAGCGCGCAGAACCAGGCACGATCCGGCGGCAATCGCCGACAACGTCGGACGAGGAAAGCCCCAGCCGCTGTGCCAGGAGTCGATTCGTGAGAAACGAACTCGGGTGTGTTCGTGATCGACCTCGAGCGAGGACGGATCGACTTCAGCTGCCGCACCGAGGTCGGTCACCCAGTTGTCGAGGGATGTTCCGCCAGATGGGATGACGTCGGCCGTCGCCCAGACGCGCACGATGTCACCGTCGGCGGCCTGCGGATAGACGGTCGATGGTACGAGATCGATGTCGAGCCATCCGTAGTCGTCCTTCTTGGATCGTCCCACTCGAATCGACTTCTCGGTTCGCGCGATGTCGCTCACCCGTGAACGCAGACTCTCAGGAACCATGAATCGAGCATGGAACGAACTCCCGGCCTGCACAGCGACGTAGGTGAAGAGTCCTCCCGCACCCTCCGCGGTCGGCTTCTGCATCTCGTCGTCGACCACGTTGTGGGTGACCGCTGTACGAGGTATCGAGGCCACGTAGCGCATATCCGACTCCGAGCCGACGATCCAACCCGATCGAACCTGCTTCGTGATCACATCGCCAGCGGCGTCGACGGACTTCGACGTGTTTCTCCACGGAACAGCTCGACCATCCTTGGGTCTCTGAAGCGCGAACGATGCAGGAAGTGATCGTTCCCCGTCCACCGCCGGCACTGCTCGCAAAGCCGAGGCCCGCCCATTACCGATCAACGTACGCGCATCGGCACCGGCCGCTTCGATCCATCGGTGAAGATGCGGGAGCAAGGCAGCCCCGGGGATTGCGTCTCCACTGGACACGATGTTGCCGAGGCTGGAGGAATCGACGATCAAGGGTGTGCGAGCCGTGAGCACGAGATCGAGTGGCACGACCTTGGACCCATTGTCTGTCCAGGTCGACTCGTGAGGCATCGAACGTCGCTCGGGCACCTTCGGCGCTACTTCCGGAATCGCATTCTCGAGAGACATCGCGTCGTCATCACCGTCGTCCTCCAGAGTGATGACACAGCGGCCAAGACCCTTACGCCGACGACCGCCGATGGACTCGGTGAACGCACATGCCGCTCGAAGAAGCGCGACGACGGTCGGGCGAGAAGCGATGTCGACATCGATTTCGACATGTGCGACGAGTTCGACCGGGCGGGCGACTTCGATGAAGTTCAGATGACGCTCGCGAGCGGTACCGGTCTTGTCGTCGATCGCGACACCAGCCTTCACGTGCGTGAGTCGGCTCCTCTCTTCGTCGGTCGACAACGCCGCCTTCACGGAGTCGGACATGAACGCCGGGCGGATCGACACAGCCGCTGGCCGAGGTGCGGCATCGACCGAGCCACGCGTCAGACTCGGCTGACTGCCGAACAACACGTCGACCCACGAATCCCAACCACCACCCAATCCGGCCACGACCGTTTCCATCGAGTCACGAAGCACACCAGTGAGGGTCTTGGCCGGAACATACGGGAAACCATGGTGATCGCGAACCACCCCACGATCGGTTCCCTCCACCCCGAATCCGCCCGATCCGATGTGCCAATCGGACACGAATTCGATACGTAGTCGCATGTTCATCTCTTGCCGACCTTTCGACCGATGTCGGCGAGTTCCAGAGCGTCCAAGAGAAGGAGATGACCATCGGTTTCAGTTGCCAACATCTCGATCGCTCGCACGCGACCCGAATCGTTTCCAGCGACGTGCAGCGCATTGACGGTGGCTGCGGCAAGTGATGCTCGATCGCGCCGTGCTGCCTCCTTCATCTGCTGGATCTGACTTCGCGCACCGGCCGCTCCAAGAGACGCCAGAGCCGTGTCGAGATCGGCGAGAGAACGAGCGGTGGGTGATGAGGTGGCGTCGACCCTGTATGGCCCACCCCACAGTTTCAAACCGTCGGCTGAGATTCGTGACTGACGGATGGAACCCAGATCCGAAGCCGTCGAGTCATAGGTGACGTGTACATCGAGCGCACTCGATCGCCCGTCGTCCTTCGCAGATTTGGCCGACTCGAGGAGTTCAGATGCCAAGTCGGATGCCGAACTGAAAGGAAAGTGAGATTTCACGATCGAGACTCCCGCGCACGAGGTGAGTCGTTCCGGGAGTTCCGACCCAGGTCGGGAGTACTTTCGAAGGACCCCAATGGGATCGATCGAGTGCCTCTCGAACGCCGTCAGATAAGAACGAGCGAAGTCCAGAGCCCGATGGGCACTGACCTGAGCGATGACGTCGTCGCCGCCAAGGAGAATGGGCATCACCTTTCCGTCGGGCAACGCAGCCGTCGCTTCCACGAGTGCGGTTTCTGTGGCCCGTTCGAGTGCGAGAGAGAACTCGCGATAACCCTCGATGTGATGAAGGTTGGCGGCACGTTGGCCGCTCGAACTGTCGAACAATTCCGACAACGCACCGAACAGCCGTCCGATGCCGTTCCCGTCGGCGTGAATCACGGCCCGCCAGTTGTCCTCCAGAGCGACTTCGTCGACCGAACTCGCAAAGTTGTCGCCGACGAGAGATTCGAGCCTCGAGCGACTGGACGACATGGCGTTGATCTGCGCATGGAACTGGTACGAGACCGATCGGTTCTTCGCCCGATCGACCTCGGACGCGGCCAAGCCGGTTTCGGCGCACGGACGGAGCATCGGAAGATTCACCGAGCGCGACCCACGCGGACCGATCGTCGTCAGATTGGAAGAAAGTCTGATGCGCGCCCTATGAAAGGCGGAATCGAAACCCTTCGCGGCGTCGAGATCGAGGGGGACGATCGAACCCGCCACCATCAGGCCGGGGGCCTCACGAAGTGCTCGCCTGGTGACATCGCCGATGATCGACTCGAGGTGCCGAGGATCGTCACTGACGAGGACGGCACGACCACTGGTCGCCACGACCACTGTCGTACCGTCACCAATCGGGCCCTGGTTCCTCAACCACGTCGCACGTTCGTCGAAATCACGATCAGCACGAGTGCCGACGACGGCGTCGATCGCCCAGTCGGTTGTCGATCGGAAGAGCAACTCTGACGCGCCACGGATCGCCTTCTCGCGGTTGGTCGAGAAGACGTATGACTGATTTCCCTGAGTCTCGACCAACGCGAAGAACATCGACCCCTCCCCCAGAGGGCATTTGAGTCGGTCACTCCTGGTGGGGTCAAGCCCCTGATTCAGGGTCGACCAAACAGTATGAACGGGGGAGGAAAGGGCAATATCCGACAGCTCCTTCAGTGGCCCGTTCAGCGATCAAGTTCCTCGATCTCGAACCGCGAGACGGCAGTCTCTACGTGCACGGCTTTCACTCGTCGTTGGCACTGAAAGGTTCCCGAGTAGTAGCGACTTCCGAGGAGGTTCGACACGAGATTCCAGTGGAACGACTCGGGCGAGTCTTCGTCTTCGGCCGGTGCTCGTTCGGTTCAGGATTGCTGGACGCACTCCTCGGTATGAATGTACCGACCTTCCACCTCTCGGTCGGAGGCTCGCCGCGGGGAGTCACCATGACGATGCGAAACCTGCGTCGCTCACTGCCGAGTCGGTCATCCATCGCCGAAGTTATGGGCGTCGAAGGTGCGGCCGCTCGGTCGTATTTCTAGGTCGAAACTGCCGTTTTGCGGGGCTCAATTGAGCGACCGCAACTTTCACCGAGAAAACCCCTGGCCAGAAGCACGAGATTGGGGTAGGTTCAGCGACATAGCCCGAACGAGAGGGCATAGAAACCGCAACTTGTCCCCAGCGGGACCGGTCTTGCGTCAGCGACATAGCCCGAACGAGAGGGCATAGAAACCACGGGCAGTCCCGATACACGGACACGTAGTCGCAGTCAGCGACATAGCCCGTACGAGAGGGCATCGAAACTCGCCCCAGATGTCTAAGAACATCTGCTCTATGACAGAGACATAGCCCGAGAGAGAGAGGGCATAGAAACTTAGCCAATCACGGCTACCGTAGCTACCAGAAGTCAGCCACATAGCCCGTACGAGAGGGCATAGAAACTAGTAGCCACCAACCTGCTCACGCTCAAACATGAGTCAGCCACATAGCCCGTACGAGAGGGCATAGAAACAGAAACGAGATCGTCAACGCGCTCCCACTTCTGTCAGCCACATAGCCCGTACGAGAGGGCATAGAAACTCGTCATTGTCGTGTGTCCCGTGCAACTCGAATGGTCAGCTACATAGCCCGTACGAGAGGGCATGGAAACCGAGGCATCACACCGTCAGTCAGAATGATCTGAGTCAGCCACATAGCCCGTACGAGAGGGCATAGAAACACCGACCAGTCGCGGAACCGGAACCGAGAGTCGTCAGCCACATAGCCCGTACGAGAGGGCATAGAAACTGCGACGGATCATCGCAGTCATTCATCCAGTCCGTCAGCCACATAGCCCGTGCGAGAGGGCATAGAAACCTCCAGCCAGTGGAAGATAATCTTCTTCTCCTTGTCAGCCATATAGCCCGTGCGAGAGGGCATAGAAGCTTGGTCTCGAAGTGGACACCGGTGAACGTCTTGCGTCAGCGACATAGCCCGTACGAGGGGGCGTAGAAACTGAGGCACGTTGTACTCCGTGTCTGCGAGCTGCGTAATTCCACGAGCCCGCACAAGAGGGCATAGAAACTGAACGGTGATGCCAGTCACCGACCAGTCGCGGAAGTCAGCCACATGGCCCGTACGAGAGGGCATAGAAACAGGACCTCTGCTGTGTAGATGTGAGCTGCGTAAGGTCAGCGACATAGCCCGCACGAGAGGGCATAGAAACTTCTAGGCCTTGAGCACGGCACCGTCATTCCAGAGTCAGCCACATAGCCCGCATGAGAGGGCATAGAAACAGGTTGATGAAAGCCACGTAGTCCACGTCGACCGTCGGCGACATAGCCCGTACGAGAGGGCATAGAAACGTAGCGATGTACGCGCCCACAGGCTTGTACTAGGATCAGGCGGTTGAGCTACTCGACTCTCATTGTCTGCGGCGAGTGCGCAGGAACCGAAGGAGTCGACTCAGAATCACAAATGGTGCGACGAGAACGTGCCACAACTTCGCAGTCACCTGTCGACACATCGACAAGGACTGTGAACCCAGACCTGAAATTCGTCGCACGTGAAATCTGACCCGATTCCCTCCCTCGGCTACGGCTCGAGGTGAGTCGAAGTTCTAATGAAGGAATCGATAGACCGGTATCGCCATCACCGTCGACATCAACCCGGCGGTGAGTGCGATGAGGCCAACAGCGCCGAACAACACACCCAGCACAACCGACAACCCGAGGCTGACCCCCAGGTTCACGCTCAAACGTCGCCCGGCCAGTCTTCGCAGTGCGCGCGATCGGCTGGCGATCATCGCCTCGAAAACGACGGAGACGAGAACGAGGACGAAGGCGAACGACAACATGGGATCTCACCGACCCCTGTCGGATAGCCGTTGACGAACTCAGCCAGTTATGAGTTGTGCGATCTGAAGCCCGAGAATCGCTACTGACACGACAATTCCCACCAAACCCAGCCGGCGAAGTTTGGCCGTCGACGCTTCGGCCGCCGTCGCCAGACGCTCCTCCATCTCGGTCATCTGCGACTTGGTCTTGGCAGCAGACGTCGAGATCTTTCCACTCAGATCGCCGCTCAACTTGCCCATGCGTTCGATCTGCGCTTGATAATCCTGTCGAATCTTGCCGAGCTCCGAATACAGGCGGGCGGGATCGACCTTTCGCACCACGTCGGTGGTCTCGGCCAACGTCTTGCTGAGGTCGGCAAGTTTCTTCGACAACTCCGCGTGCGTCGTCGCCAGCGACCCGAGCTCGGCCCTTGCAGCTGCGAGGTCGAGTCGAGCATTCTCGAATTTCCTGGTCGCCTCGGCCAAGGCTGACATCTCGTCGATGAGTTCCGTGATCGCTTCCTCGGCTCGCTGGAACGATTCCACCGCATCACCCAACTTCTTCGCGTCCGACATATCAACCTCCCTGTTCGACCGTATCTTCGTGGATTTCGCGGACACGGCGAGTCACCCGACGAACCTGACGGGCGAGCACGATGTCGACCTCGCCACCGTGCAGTCTGCCTCCCCGCAACTCGTCAAGAGCCTCTCGTTCTGCCCGTCGAACGAGTCCATCGGCAAGTCGAGACATGTCGAGAGCCTCCCAGACCTCCACGCACCATTCGCCTCGACGCCCATCGAAGTACTGCCTAAGAAGTCTCAGCGTCCACGCAATGATCTCTTCGATCTCGGCGTCGTCGAGACCGAAGTCGACGACGGCCTCGAGGAAGGACGAAATCAAACGAGCGAATTCCGTTCTCGAACCGCCGATCTGCCACGCCTCACCGAGGGCCCGCACGGCGAGCAACACCGGATGATCGGGATACGACTCGAGAAAGCGAGTGGCCGCTCCGATCCACTCGAACTCATCAGGCGTGATCTCCGACAATGCGGCCAGACACTCGAGGATGGTGGAATCCCGCCGAACCAGTCGGTCGAGCATGGCTGCGACCGGGCCTTCACTCAGGTAAGCGTTGATGCGCTCCGTGATGGCCTCAGGATCGTCGAGAGCACTGAGTGTGAGCATCTCTCGCAAAGCCATCGCTCGTGCCGGTTCGATTCGTTCGTAGACCGCCTCCACCACGACCTCGGCACTGCGAAGAGCTACATTCAACGCAGTCTCACCCGGCGTGGCCTCGACGATGCGATTCATGATCTCACGATTTCCGCCCGTCACCCGCGAGACGAACCGGCGAGCCGACTCCACGAGAGATTGAGGCGAGAAATACGCGAAATACACCGTGAACGACTGGGTGCCGTACTCGACGGTGTAATCGTCGATCACGCCCATGTTCAACAGACGGAACAAAACGCGTTCCCGTCGCATCTTCTCGAGCTCCGAGCCACGCTTGTCATCGTGTTGCTGGACGTTCATGGGCACGACAACCGTCATCCCACCACGCTCTGCCACAGCACTGTCGACGAACAGTTCCCCGAGAATCTGCATCGTGCTCTCGAGAGCAATGGTCGGGCTCTCAAACGAGTCGTGCAGGAGGCTCAACTGGATGCCGATGTCGTCTTTTGCGTACGCCTCCGGACCGTTCTGGCGCTCATCGATCTTTCGGAACCCCGCCTCGACATCGACTGGAGCCACCAGTGCGCACAGGCTGTCGAAACCATCTCGCCCGGCGCGACCGCTCTCTTGGGCGAATCCCTCGATGGAACTGGGCAACGCGACGTGGATGGTGTAGCGAATGTTGGGCTTGTCGATTCCCATCCCGAACGCGTTCGTACTCACCATCACCGGGCGTTCGTTGCGCCGGAAGTCTTCGGCGTACCGAACCTTGTCGGCCTCCCAGTCCTGGCCTGCCATTTCCTTTGGACGGGTTCCAGCGTAAAGGGCCACACTCTCAGGGTCCGGCAGCCCGAGTGCTTCGATCATTTCTGCTCGGAATGTCGCGACCCCCAAGCCAAGCCCCGAACTGCCGTGAGGAACGAACACGATTCCCGACTTGGTGTCGGTTCCCCGGGCGACGCCGAGATCGGTTGGTGCGACACCGAAGTACTGAGCCACCCAATCGACCACCTCATGAATGGTGTTCCTCCGCTGGTCGGCCGTCGTGCGAAACACCTTGTAGTGAAGATTGGGTCGACGAAAGCTCGCCGGTCGAAACATCAAGCCGGGATCGGCCTCGTCGAAGTCGAGTTCGAGTCGAACGTCGGCGAGAACCCGCGGCGATGCCGTGGCCGTGAGGGCAAGCAGCGGAGGAGGAACGTCGTCGCTTCCCGCGCAGATACGACGAAGATTTCGTCCGAGACGAAGATAGGAGGTGCGGAACTGGTGGCCCCACTCCGACACACAATGCGCTTCGTCGACGACGGCGAGGTTCACCATGAAATCGGACGCGGCAGTCGACACATGGTTGCGGAATTCGGCGATCTGGAACCGTTCGGGGGCTACCAGGACGAACAGGGCTTCTCCCCCGCCGATGCTCTCCTGAATCTCGCGGCGCTCGTTACGTTCCAGTTTGCGACCCGAGTGAAGACCTGCGACTCGATCGGTACCTTGTTCGACAAGACGTCGCTGCTGATCGTCGATCAACGCTTTCAGCGGTGAGACCACGATCGTCACTCCCGGCCGGAGGAGTCCCGCCATCTGGTAGATGAGGGTCTTGCCGGCACCCGTGGGAAGCAGAACAAGTGAGTCTCCACCACTCAGCAGACGACTCACTGCCTCCCGCTGCCCCTCTCGGTACCCACTGTGGCCGAATAGGTCGACCAGCAATCGATCGAGAGCCGCGAGAGACAGATCGTCGCTCGCGCGGTCTCGCCTTTGCACATCGGACGGATGCAACCATTGAAGGTCGACTGGAAGAAGACATCCACGGATCACGACCGACGGAATCGACGACGTCTCCGGCAGACGTGCGTGCGGAGGCACGAAGGGTTCGAGGCGAATCGACAGAACTGGCGACGGACGTTCACCATGTCTTTCTTCCCGTGCGAACCGACGGTCCTCCCCCTTGGTCCAACAGGTCTGACCGATCCACACCGAGTCGGGGACGAGTCCGAAACCCCACACATCGTCGACCGAAGCGATCAGGTCGAGGGCCACGTTCGCCAGATCATCGACCACGCCAGTCTGATCGACGAGGTCGATCGACCAGTCGACTCCACGATGGAGGAGCCCGCTCTCCAGAGCCAGAGCCACGGCGACAACGAAACGATGCAGAGCCGCCGGGCCGTGCACGGCCCGAACCAGAACATCGTCGCTGCCCTTCAAGGCTGGATGCTCCACGTTTCGAAACAAGTTCCTCAGCACGTCGTGAGACTCGTCCAGAGATTGAGCGCCATCCAGACGATCCACTCGAAAACTCAGCGCCTCCAGCGATCGGGTTCGACGAGCATCGAGCAGGCGCTGTCGTGAGTGGCCGGCTCCGTCGAGCTCGATCACAGCAGGTCGGGCCCACGGAAAATGGACGAGGAAATCGACCCAGCGACGACCTTCGGCGTCGCCCTTCGTCAAACCCTCGAGCCAGGCCTGTGGTGTGATCCAACGGCTCAACATGGGCGCCTTCTGAAGAATCATCTGCCAGAAAGGGGTCTCCCACGTCGGGTCGAGAGCGATCGCCGGGTCGAGTACCCACTCTGTGTCGGATCGCCCGACCACTGCTGCCAAGAGAGCCTCGACCGTGGGGGATTCGACGTCGAGTGAGGTGATGTCGTGATGAAAGAGTCGTGGTGAGTTCCCGCGTTGCACGAGTTTGGTGATGACCGACGCGAGATAGCGGGCTTCACTCGATCCGCGATCGTCTGGCAGCGAGGACGCACACATCACCTGCGACAGGGCCCGTCGAATCACCGTCTGGTAAGTCGGGCCGAACAGGGCGAGAGGGTCGAGCGAACCCCTCCCCCCTATCGGTGTATACCAAATGGTCCAGTCGCCACGCGGTGCACGTTCCCTCCACTCCGTACGCACGAGAGATGAACCTACCGCTGTCTTCCCGGGACAGGCCCGAGGCCCTCAGTCATGAACTTCTCCACGGCACACTCGATTCCAGTCGTGAACCGACAGCTTGTTACCAACCGGCCCGCATTGATGCCTTCGAACTTCGAGGACATCGACCGACACGTAGCACTGGCGCTTCAGACCGGCTCGCTTCCAATCATCGATGACCACCGAACGCCACCGCCCGGCCTTGTAATCGTTGGTGTAGATCGGGCGAATCCAGAGGCGATCACCACGAGCGCCGATGATCAATGCCGGTCGCTCCTTGCCGCACTCGGGCGATCCACCCCAGGACACCCTGGTCACCGTGACCCGACCGACGGGATACTCCAGGCGGCCGGCCCCTCGAGGAAGGTGGGGGTGAGTCATCGGCCTCATACTGATTTGGGTCGTCTCGTTCATTACGAGCCAGCACTGTCGGATACCGAGGTTCGCAGCCATCGGCTCCAGCCGCAGCTCACTTGTTCGAACCCCGATTCGGGTTGGATAATGACGCTCGTGGACCGCTTCGAGATGGAAAAGGTCGAAGTCGAAGTCCAGCAGGAACTACGTCGAGTACGTCTCGTCTTCGAA
>JBDLRO010000057.1:0-11272 GCA_039800025.1 Actinomycetota bacterium
ATCACTCACGATCACGTCGAGCACATCGACCGGGCGGTACAACGCAAAGAGCAAGAGCTCTTGGAAGTCTGACGGGACGGAACCATGAGTGATGACATGTGGCGTCGAGCCGACAACGACAATGGCCGTCGGGAAAGCGACGACTTCGACGACACCGGCGACTCGTTCGACGATTTCGGCGAACTGTCATTCGCCGACGACACCGACGACACCTCGACTGGAATCCCTCGACCGGTTGATCCGACTCCGAGAGCCCGACCTGCCGGTGCTCCACGGCGTCCGGTCGAAGACTTCAGCGGCGAGATCGAATTCGCCGATGACGCCTCGACGCCGATCCGATTCGGACCTTCCGACACAGGTCCGCTTCCGCATTGGACGGAGCCGCCAACGGGTGATCTTCCGCGCATCTTCGAAGGAGATGAGCCGACAGGTCGCAGCCGTGCACCACGTCGTGACGATTCTTCCGGTGCGCGGCGCACGCCCCGGGGGCGAGATGCCGATGACGGTGATGTCGACATTTGGGGCACGTACTCGGGTGCGGCGCCTCGTCCTGTGATCGATGAACCGGCTCCGCGCCGGCGCCGTGACGTGCCGACCGATGAAATTCAGGTTCGATCGAGTCGAGACGACAGCGGGAGCGGCATGTTCGACGATGTCGACGACGGCTTCGGCGATCTGTCCTTCGGCGACGACGACACGAGCGCCTCGATGACCCGCCCGAGCGCCGATCCGAGTGGTGGACGGCCGCGAGTGAAGCTCGGCGAACCCGCACCCGGAGCGCGAGTCGAGCGCGGGAGCGGTCCGTTGAGGCGTCCCGACCTGAGTTCTCCGTCCGGTGTGTCGACGACACCGATGCCGGCCACTCGTCGAAACCAGCCCCCGCGTGAGCCGAGCCTTCCGCTGTCCGGTTTCGACGACTCGGGCTTCGACGACTCGGGATTCGGCGGATCCGCCTACGACGATTTCAGCAGTGGGGCACGAGGTCGCCCGGGGCGTCCCGAAGTTCGTGGTCGCAGTCACGACACCAGCGACACGAGCCGAGAGTCGGGTCGGGGTCGTTCGCGACCGGTGATCGGCGATGACACCTTCGGCGATGCGTCGATGGAGCGGATGATGCCGGACGATCGCGGTCGATCGCAGCGTGACCCCCGTGCTGCTCGTGGCCCTGGCGGTCCCGGACCTCGCGGACCCCGTGACCCCCGTGACCCCCGTCGTGGCGGACCGGTCGCGCCTCCGGGCGGGACGAGCGGTCGTGACATGCCTTCGGCGATCGCAGTCGGCATGCTTCTCGCGGCCGCGTTCATCGGTGCGTTGATGTGGAAGCCGGTTGCCGTCTTGGCGATCGTCGTTCTGGTCACCGGTCTCGCCTCGATCGAGTTCTTCGACAAGGTCACCGAGAAGGGCTATCGCCCTGCATCGATCGTCGGGATCATCATGGCCGTTGCGTCACCTCTCGCTGCCTATTGGGTGGGGGATTCGGCGCTTCCCTTGGTGATGGTCTTCGCTCTGATCGCTGCGGGAACGACGTTCGTCGGAGCAACCGGCCTCAATTCGAACCCCTTGCCGAACATGGCGATTACCACGCTCGGGATGGTGTGGATCGGATTGACCGGATCGTACGGGGCATTGCTTGCCGGCGCGTCCAACACCCCCTTCCTTCCCCATATCGGAACCGACACATTGTTGATGGTTGCTGTCGGAGTCGTGGCAAACGACGTGGGAGCCCTTTTCGTCGGCTCGGCTGCCGGGAGTACGCCGTTGAGAGCGTGGATCAGTCCGAACAAGACGACGGAAGGGCTGATGGGCGGCACTGTCGCCACGTTCTTGTCGATGTGGGTCGTCGGGCTGCAAAGCGACACATGGAACGACATTTCCGAAATCGTGATCCTGGCATTCGCGGTTGCCGTGCTCGCACCTCTCGGCGATCTCTTCGAGAGCATGCTCAAGCGAAATCTCGAGGTGAAGGATTTCGGAGCGCTGATCAAGGGACACGGCGGAGTGCTCGACAGGTTCGACGGCTTCCTCTTCGTGTTGCCGGCTGCGTATTACCTGCTGATGGTTCTCGAACCGTACGCCACCACCTGATCGGTGCAGTCCGTTCGCGTTGCCATTGCCGGATCGACAGGTTCGATCGGGCGCCAGACACTCGATGTCGTACGTGCCGAGAACGAAGTTGCACGACGTCGAGGTGACGGCATCGTCTACGAGGTCACGGGTCTCGGAGTGGGGACCTCCGTCGAAGCTCTCATCGAACAGGCTCGAGTGACGCGAGCCCGTACCGTTGCGGTGGCAGACACGTCTCTTCATTCCGAGGTGAAAGATGCTCTGCCTGGAGTCGAGGTCACGTCGTCGATGTCGGATCTCGTGGACGGCGCGGATGTCGTGGTCAACGGTGTCGTCGGTTTCGCCGGTCTCGATGTCACTCTCGAGACGTTGCGTCAGGGAAAGCGCCTCGCACTCGCCAACAAGGAGTCGTTGATCGCGGCCGGGCCCATCGTCCAGCCGTTGAGAAGCACTCCAGGTGCGGAGATAGTTCCCGTGGACAGCGAACACTGTGCGATCCACCAGTGTCTCAGGTCGAGCGCTCGAGTCGAATCGGAGGTCGCACGACTCGTGTTGACCGCGAGTGGCGGACCTTTTCGGGGACGATCACGAGACGAACTCGCCCGTGTCACTGTCGACGAAGCACTTGCACACCCGACGTGGAGGATGGGGCCGAAGATCACCATCGACTCGTCGACTCTGATGAACAAGGGCCTCGAAGTCATCGAGGCACACGAGCTCTTCGGAGTCGATTACGACAACATCGAAGTCGTGGTCCACCCGCAGTCGATCGTGCATTCGATGGTCGAATTCACCGATGGCTGCACGATGGCGCAGCTCAGCATGCCCGATATGCGTCTGCCGATCGGATACGCACTCGCGTACCCCCATCGGATCGCGACACCATTCGGAAGAATGGACTGGACGACTGCGCCGGTTCTCGAGTTCTCGCCCCCTGACATCGCGACATTTCGCTGTCTGGGGCTGGCCTACGAGGCCGGCCGGCGAGGTGGAACCGCACCCGCGTTCCTGTCAGCAGCCAATGAAGTGGCCGTCGAGGCCTTTCTTGCCGGCCGCATCATCTGGGCGGACATCGCCGCTGTGATCGCCTCGGCCCTCGACCAGCATGCACATGTCACTGAGGTGTTGACTCGTTCACACATCGTGGAAGCCGACCGCGCTGGGCGAGAGGCTGCCAATAAGGTGGTGTCGTCATGACTCTGTATCGATCGTTCCGCGACGAAATGATGGCTGGCGGTGCAGTGAACGACGTCGGCGAGGATCCGGAGAAGGCCCGTTCATTGCGCACCCGAGCCGCACTCTCGGGCGTCATCATCGCTGCACTTCTCGTCTGGCTGGGCGTGAGCAACATCTGGAGTCTCGTCCTCGTCATTGGATTGCTCGTGTCGATCTTTCTCCACGAAGTCGGCCACTTCGTCACAGCTGGCTGGGCGGGCATGAAACGCACCCAGTTCTTCATGGGATTCGGACCGAAATTGTGGAGCACCCACCGAAACGGTGTCGAGTACGGGGTGCGGGCATTGCCGCTCGGCGCGTTCGTGCGCATCGTCGGAATGAACAACCTCGATCCAGTCGAGCCCGGCGACGAGAGCTTTGCGTACTCGTCGAAACCGTACCGCTGGCGCCTTCTCGTCATCACCGCCGGGTCCATCATGCACCTCATCATCGCGGTGACGATCATGCTGTTCGTCTACGGGGTCGGTGGACGCTTCCAGGAGACCGGGCGAACTGAGGTGATCGCGGTCGGTGAGGGAACGCCGGCTGAAACTGCCGGTCTGTCCGCCGGCGATGTGGTCCTCGCTGTCGACGGAGATCGGATCGAATCCTCGGATGATCTTCGATCGACCATCGGATCGCTGCCCGCGGGTCAGGACATCGTCGTGACGGTCGAGCGCGCTGGCGCCGAGATGGACGTATCGGCACGCCTTGCGCCGCGACCGACCGACCCAGAGGGGACGTCGGGGTATCTCGGCGTCAGCACCGACAGTTTCGGTCGTGAGAAGCTCGGCATCCTGGACGCGACCGGGCACGTCATCGGTGACCTGTGGACCGGCATGGGGCGCACACTCGAAGGCATCGTGACCGTGATCAATCCGGTCAATCAGTGGGAACAAATGACTGATTCCGATGCCGACCCGACCAAGCGTCCGACGACGGTCGTGGGAATCACCCAGGTCGCTGGTGACATCGGTGAACGTGACGGAATGTTCGCGGTTCTCGAAGTGCTGGCCTCGATCAACGTGTTCGTCGGACTCTTCAACCTGCTCCCACTGCTGCCGTTCGACGGAGGGCACGCGGCCATTGCCACCTATGAACGACTCAGGAGCCGCAAAGGTCGTGAGTACCGGGCCGACGTCGAAAAACTGTGGCCACTCACCGTCGCAGTGGTGACGATGCTCTTGTTCCTGACGGTGGCCGGGCTCTACCTCGACATCACTCGTCCATTCTGACGACATACTGATCTCCGATGGACAACTCGCTGACCAACCGTCGCACCACTCGACAGATTCATGTGGGCAAAGTCGCAGTCGGAGGTGGCGCTCCCATCACAGTTCAGTCGATGACGACAACCAAAACCTCCGATGTCGAAGGAACACTGCAGCAGATCTACGGTCTCGCTGCTGCGGGATGCGACATCGTGCGATGCACGTGCAACGACATCGAAGCTGCAGAAGGTCTCGCTCAGATCGTGCCGAGGTCACCCATTCCGATCATCGCCGACATTCATCATCAGTACAAGATGGCGCTCGCTGCAATGGAAGCAGGCGTGCAGGGGTTGCGGCTGAACCCGGGAAACATCCGACGGCCGGAGCACATCAAGGCGGTGGCATCGGAAGCTCGCGATCGCCAACTGCCGATTCGCATCGGTGTGAATGGCGGATCACTCGATCCCGCTCTGTACGACAAGTACGGCGGAAGAGTGACGCCTGAAGCCATGGTCGAGTCTGCACTGCAGGAAATCGCCTATTTCGACGAAGTCGGATTCGATCTGATCAAGATCAGCGTCAAGGCTTCCAATGTCCCCCTGATGGTGGAGGCGTACAGGCAGTTGAGTGCTGTCACCGACCACCCTTTGCATCTCGGCGTGACCGAAGCCGGACCGCTTCCGGCCGGGTTGCTGAAGGCGACTGCGGGAATCGCCACTTTGCTGATGGAGGGCATCGGCGACACGATTCGGTACAGCCTCACCGCCGACCCCGTCGAAGAAGCCAAGGCAGGGCGTCAATTGCTCGAGGCGCTCGGTTTGCGCGAGCGCAAGAACGTGGATCTGATCGCGTGTCCGAGTTGCGGCCGAGCCGAGATCGACGTCATCGATGTGGCGCAGCGGGCGATGGAGGCGTTCGGAGAACGGCAACTTCCGCTCCAGGTCGCCGTCATGGGATGTGTCGTCAACGGACCTGGTGAGGCTCGCGAGGCCGATCTCGGCATTGCTGCCGGGAACAAGCGCGGCCATCTGTTCGTGAAGGGTCGCAATGTGGCTGTCGTGCCCGAGAGCGAGATGGTCGAGGCGTTGGTGGAATGGGCCGAGTTCATCAATGAGCACGGTGTGGAGGCAGCGATTGCACGCGCCGATACGGCCAAAGCCGAGCGTGAAGCTGCCAGAGATCGTTCCGCTCTTCTCGAAGCGAAGGGTGACGATGCCAATCATGCGCAGGAGCGCATCGTCGAGATTCGCAAGAAGGCCTGAGTCGATCGACTCCGGAGTCGCCGTCAGCCGCGGGCTTCGGTGACGCGAAAGATCGTGGCGCGACCGTCGAGCGTGATTTCTTCACCGGGGGAGAGGTAACACACCTCGCCCCGTCGCAAGAGATCGGTGGAGCCGACGCCACACAGCGCAAGTTCGCGAGTCGGAGCGACCAGCGTCTCGGCACCGCGGATCTGGTGCATCCACAGTGTGAATGGCGCACCTGGGGTCTCGAATCGCCACAGTTTTCCGGTCGATGTGGATGTCACGAGGGTCGCACCGATGACTGGGTCGTCCTGAGGACTGGTGATGACCGTTGCGAGCAATTCGCCGGCGTCGACATGTTTGTTGGTCAATCCGCATCGGACGACGTTGTCACTGGCGCCCATGACTTCGACGCCTGCCCCGCGGAGGTACGCATGAAGATTGCCTGGTTCGAGATACATGGCTTGACCTGGCTCGAGAGTGACGAAATTCAAAAGCAGGGTCACGAGGACGGCTGGGTCGCGTGGGTATTGGGCGTCCAGCTCCACGACCCATCGTGCGTGCAGGTCATCCGACTCTGCGCAAGTCCGAACCACGTTGTCGTACAGAGTCGTCACCTCATCGGAGCCTCCGAAGAGATATTGCAGGGTGTAGGCAAGACCTTCATCTGCAATGATGCGGGCGTACGTCGAGGTCCCATGTCCGAGGTCGTTGAGGTGCTCGACCGTCTGAGTGGGCCGACGGAACCCGCAGAAGGCCTCGAACGAGCTGAGGGCGCAGAGCAATTCGGGTTTCGAGAACGGGTCGCGATAAATGCGATTTGCGCTTCGCACAGGGATCTGCGAGCGATTCTCGCGGGCGAATCCCGTTCGCGCCTGATGTTCATTGGGGTGGGTTTGAAGAGAAAGCGGTTGGGCGGCGGCCAAGATCTTCAAGAGAAAGGGAAGTTCCCCGGCGAGAGCCGCCAGCAATACGGACTTCCCATTCGTGTCGTCCGGTTGCATGCGAAGTCCGTCGAGGAGGTGGTCACCCATGGTGACGACCCGTGACGGTCCTCCGATGTGGGTTCCGAACCACATCTCGGCCCACGGCCGCCCGTCGGGGTCGACTCCGAGCATTCGAGGAATCGCTGCTCGGTCGCCCCATGGGTAGTGCTGGACGACGCCCCTGACTAGCTGCATTTCGGTTCCCGGAGCATGTGCGTGTTCAACCCTTTGGTGCGACGGCCTCGTGAAACATCGTAATGATCGTGTCGCAGACTGTCTCGGAAGGTGAATCAGTTCTTCGTCCAGTACGTCGATCCCGCACTTCGACGACTCCTTCGGCAAGGCCCTTGCCGACGACGACGACCAGGGGAATGCCGATCAGCTCGGCGTCCTTGAACTTCACGCCTGGAGAAACTCCGGAGCGGTCATCGATCAGCACGTCCAGGCCTCGGGACTCGAGTTCGGCCGCGATCTGCTCGGCGCGTTCGGCGATGTCATCTCCGCCTTTGCTCGCAATGACGATGTGAACATGGGCCGGTGCCACTTCGATGGGCCAGCACAGTCCGAGGTCGTCATAGGTCGATTCGGCGATCGCTGCAACGGCGCGAGAGACGCCGATGCCGTAACTGCCCATCGTGACGACCACCTGTTTTCCGTTCTGGTCGAGGACGGTGAGATCGAGAGCTTCGGCATACTTGCGGCCGAGTTGGAAAATGTGGCCGATTTCGATGCCGCGTTCCATCTCGAGGGAGCCCTCGGCTCCACGTGATGCACAGTCCGGGCAGGAGTCTCCGGCATGGACTTCTGCAGCTTCGATGATCCCGTCTGCCGTGAAGTCGCGTTCGCAGGTCAAGTCGAAGACGTGGCGACCGGGTTCGTTGGCTCCGGTGACCCAGCGAGTTCCAGCCACGACCCGCGGATCGACGAGGTAGCGGATGCCGCTCGCCGACGATGAGCCGAGCAGTCGAGGTCCGATGTATCCCTTGACGAGACGCGGGTGGGCAGCGAAGTCGGCTTCGGTGAATGGCTCTGGTTCGGCAGGGGAGACCTGAGCTTCGAGTCGCTTCATATCCACTTCGCGGTCTCCAGGTACGCCGATCGCCAGAGGTTCCCGTCGTCCGTCCGGGTGACGCAACATCACGAGAACGTTCTTCAACGTGTCGCTCGCAGTCCAGGGTCGCGACCCGGACCCGTCGTCCGTTCGAGCGAGGTCGGCGCGCGCGTTCAGCAGATCGACGAGAGCGGCGATCGTCGGTGTGTCGGGAGTGTCGACCACTCGTGCGGCGGGAGCGGACTCGGGGTTCGCCGTCCAAGCCGCCGGGCTGGCGGGGACGGGAACGGGCACGGCCTCCGTGTTGGCTGCATATCCGCATGCCGAGCATCGCACGAATGTGTCTTCTCCGACAGCCAAGGGGGCGAGAAACTCCTCGCTCTT
This sequence comes from Actinomycetota bacterium, assembly GCA_039800025.1. Lineage (GTDB taxonomy): Bacteria > Actinomycetota > Acidimicrobiia > Acidimicrobiales > Ilumatobacteraceae > Casp-actino8. The sequence goes on from JBDLRO010000057.1 coordinate 8,156, forward strand.
CGATCCGCCCATGGCTCCAGACATCGCAGACACGATGACAAAGGGCAGTTCCAGGCGTTCGAAAGTGCGAATGTAGGCGGCTCGGTGGGACTCGTAACTCGCTGCGAGGCCGGCATCATCGATATCGAAGCTGTAGGAGTCTTTCATCACGAATTCGCGGCCGCGTAACAGTCCGGCTCGCGGGCGGGCTTCGTCGCGGAATTTCGTCTGGATCTGGTAGATGCTGAGGGGCAGATCCTTGTAGCTGCTGTACAGGTCCTTCACGAGAAGGGTGAACATCTCTTCGTGGGTCGGCCCGAGGAGGAAGTCGGCTCCTCGGCGATCCTTCAATCGAAAGAGGTTCGGGCCGTATTCGGTCCATCGGTTCGTGGCTTCATAGGGCTCGCGGGGCAACAACGATGGGAAGTGCACCTCCTGGAAGCCTGCGGCGTCCATTTCTTCGCGAATGATGCGTTCGACATTGCGGTACACCCGCCAGCCGAGGGGCAGCCAGGTGAAGCCACCGGGAGCGGCACGGCGGATGTATCCGGCCCGCACGAGGAGTTGATGGCTCGGGACTTCCGCATCGGCGGGGTTTTCGCGCAGCGTTCGCACGAAGAGACCGGACATTCGCAGCATTGCGCCAGGCTACTTGGCGACGTTCATCTCTCCCGGAGGGCTCGAGTGCGTGACTGCAATGACTGTCCGGTTCGATTCGAGAGCAGAGCCGGTATGATTCTCGTGTCTTGAATGAGTGTCTGCCCGGTGGTTCCACACGGGTGATTCTGAAAGGCGTGGGCTTCAGCCCACGTCTTTTTTTGTCACGGTGGTTCGCCACCTCGGCACACTCGAATGAGGCGTGAGATCAGAGAAATAGAGGAGGTGTGAGATGGCAGAGAATCCCGTGGTGACCCGGGTGTCCGGTCTGATCACCCCGATCGTTGCCGATCTCGGCCTCGAACTCTACGACCTCGAATTCGCCGGAGGCATGTTGCGCGTCACGGTGGACACCCCTCCGGGTTCGCCGGGTGGAGTGGATGTGGACCAGTTGGCGCGTTGCACTCGGCTGATTTCTCGTGACCTCGACCACGAGGATCCGATCCCCGGCCATTACACACTCGAAGTCTCGAGCCCCGGACTCGAGAGAAACCTGCGGGTTCCTCGACATTTCCAGCGTGAGACCGGCAAAACGGTCGCCGTTCGCCTGCGCGATGCGATCGGCGGCGAGCGTCGGATCACCGGATTGCTCGTTGCAGCTTCCGAGGAGACCTTCACGCTCAGGCTCGACAACGGTGAAGAGCGGCAGATCGCCTATGACCAGGTCGACAAGGCGCGCACCGTGTTCGTCTGGCCGGCTCAGGCCCGCAAGACACCGTCTCGCGCAGGATCAGGGGCGAAAAGGTCAGCTACGAGCAAGTCGTCGGCTTCCCCGGCAGACTCAGAAGCGCAAAACGACGAGTTCGACGACGACCTCGATCTCGACGACGAATTCGACGACAACGACCACAACGAGGACCAGGAGCACGCCGAGTCATGAGCAATCTGGACATGAAAGAGGCCATCCGCCTGCTTGCGGGTGAGAAGAACATTTCCGAGGAAACCCTGCTGCAAGTGCTCGTCGATGCCTTGGCAACTGCCTACAAGCGACGCCCAGGGGCCGCGGAGGAAGTCGAAGTGGGGCTCAACCCCGACACGCTCGAGATCAGTTTCACCGCCTACGACATCGACGAGGACGGAAACTGGGTCAACCCTCGCGATGACACGCCGGAGAAGAACGAACTCGGCCGAATCGCCGCCCAGACGTTCCGCCAGGTCATGGGCCAGCGCATCCGTGAAGCCGAACGCGACCGAAAGTTCGAAGAGTATGCGAACCGCGAAGGCGACATCGTCACCGGAATCGTCCAACAGAACGACAATCGATACGCGCTCTTGGACCTCGGCAAGGTCGAAGCGTTGATGCCCCAAAGCGAACAGGTGCCGTTCGAACGAGCAACGCCTGGAACACGTGTGAAGGCGTACATCGTCGAAGTGCGTCGCAGCGAAAAGGGCCCGCAGATCGTCGTCAGCCGCACGCATCCGGGACTCGTCAAGCGTCTCTTCGAACTCGAAGTTCCCGAGATCGCGGATGGCGTCGTCGAGATCAAGGCGTGTGCCCGTGAACCTGGTCATCGAACCAAGATCGCGGTTGCGTCGAACGACAACAACGTCGACCCGGTCGGTGCCTGCGTCGGTGCGAGGGGTGCACGCGTCCGCATGGTGGTCAACGAACTGAATCAGGAAAAGATCGACATCATTCCCTTCAGCGAGGATCTCCCCGATTACATCGCGAAGGCTCTGTCGCCGGCAAAAGTGACAGAGGTGCGCCTCAGCGAGGATCGCACACAGGCCGACGTGATCGTTCCCGACTTCCAGCTCAGCTTGGCCATCGGCAAGGAAGGCCAGAATGCGCGCCTCGCAGCGCGCCTCGTCGGAGTTCGAATCGACATCAAGAGCGAAACGCAGTTCCAGAACGAACTGAACGGCATCTTCCCCGACGAGACCGAATATGCCGCAGGCGAGTGGATTCTGAACCCCGAGACCGGCGCCCAGGAATTCCATGCTGCCGATGGCTCCATCATGAGCGTCGAAGAGTGGGAGCAGGCCACTGGAGTCTCGGCGAGCGAAGGCGAGCCCGAAGCGTGAACCACCGACTCGGACCCGTGCGCACGTGCATCGGATGCCGAACCCGCCAGGACCAGAATCGTATGACGCGATTCGTGCCGGGGGCGGACGGTGGACCGATCGCGTCGAGAACGGCTCCGGGTCGAGGGGCGTGGATCTGCACGGAATCCACGAGTTGTCGTGAGACAGCAGAGAAGAAGCGAGCATTCGATCGGGCCTGGAAGACCCGTACGACGATGAAGACCCGAACGACGATGAAGAGTCGCACGACCATGGCACACTGAACAGTCGTCGGCTGAGCCGACGAGAAACAAGAAGGACTGAACGCCGCGTGGCAACAGCAAAGATCAAAGTCAGCGAACTAGCGAAGAAACTCGGCATGACCAATGCCGAAATGCTGGATCTCTGCAAAGACAACAACGTGGCGGCGAAGACCCCTCAGTCCACACTCGTCGAGGCTTTCGTGCCGATGCTCGA
>JBDLRO010000058.1:0-6684 GCA_039800025.1 Actinomycetota bacterium
GCATCCTACCTGTCACCCGACAACAGGTATCCACCCTTGAAACTCCCGACGGAACTACGTTCTTTTTCGTGGCGCCGCGACCTGGAGATGCAGAAAACGAACTGCTTCGTCAGTATCTCGACGACATCGGCACGTATCCCCTCCTGACTGCGGCCGATGAAAAGCGTCTCGCCCAGCTGATGATCGAAGGTCGTCTGGCCCAAGAGACCCTCGATGGCGAACCCGCCCCCAAGGGTCGTGATCGCACTCTTCTCCTTCGCACTGTTCACGCCGGCAACGATGCTCGAGCACAGTTCATCCAGTGCAATTTGCGCTTGGTCGTCAGTGTTGCTCGCCGCTACGAGGGCGCCGGGCTGAGCATTCTCGACTTGATCCAAGAGGGAAACCTCGGCCTCATGCGGGCCGTCGAAGGCTTCGACCACGAAAAGGGCTTCAAATTCTCCACCTATGCAACGTGGTGGATCCGCCAGAGCATCGGTCGAGCCCTCGCCGATTCGTCCCGCACCATCCGTGTGCCCTCCCACGTGCGAGAGGTGTATTCCCTCATCGACCAGAGCACCGAAAAGCTCACTGCTGAACTCGACCGACCGCCGACTTTGGAGGAGATCGCCGAGTTGAGTGGCGTCAGCGTGGAACGAGTCTCGCTCGTGCGTCAGCACCGTCGGCCACTCGTCTCACTGTCCACCCCGCTCGACAACGATGGGGAATCCGAACTCGGTGATCTCATTGCCGATGAGGCCGCTGTCTCACCTTTCGAGGCAGCCGCGGCAGCTCTCGAGCGCCGAGCATTGGTCGAACAGCTCCGTCGACTCGAAGAACGTGAAGAAGAGGTTCTTCGAGCCCGCTTCGGAATCGATGACCATCCGATGACGTTGGCGGAAATCGGCGATCGGCTCGGCATCACCCGCGAGCGGGTACGACAGATCGAAGCTCGAGCGCTCGGCAAACTTCGCCATCCGAGCGTGTCTCGCGTGTGGCACGAGGGCCAGCGAGCAGCTGACGCGGGCTGACGATGTCAGGCGCTCGAACGAGCGCGAATGTCAAACATCGTCAGAGATTCGAAGTTCGAACTCTCATCGCCTCGGGCAGCAACGCTGGCGGTGCAGCCACTGGTGTGCGACGCGCATGGTGATCGAGGACGATCAGATCGCGCCCTTCGGCATCTCGGACTTCGACACCCGCTTCGCGACAGATCAACGTCGCGGCCGCGTAATCCCACACGCCATGAGCACTCGGACTCATGTCGATGAAGGCGTCGACCGTTCCCTCGGCAACGAGGCACAGATCGATAGCCGATGCTCCGAAAGCTCGGAACTGTCCCCATCCCGGATTACGGGGCGCAGGACCAGAGATCGCCACCAGTGCCTCGGACCACGGCGGACACGTCGTCCTTTCGATCCGTCCGATTGCACTGTGAGCGCCTTCACCCCGAACCGCCCACCAGCGTTTCGGAAGGGCCTGATGCACCACCATCGCCACCCACGGACCATCAGCATCGACTGCACACAACGATGTCGCGAAATGGGGAATACCCCTGCTCGCATTCGTCGAACCATCGAGCGGATCGAGGCACACGATCACATCTGCATTCGGGTTCTCGATACCACTTTCTTCGGACACGATGCCGAAACCCGCCAACCGTAAAATGGCGAGTGCGGCATCATCAGCGAGAACATCTGCACGGTACTGACCGGGGCGCACGCCGGTCTCTCCCCAATCGCGGACTTTGGCAAGAGATCCTGAAACTGCACGGGCGACAGCATCGAAAACTTCGAGCACTTCAGCCGCGTCCACTGCCACAGGGTAGTTCCGCTGCCCCGATTAGGGTGAGTGTGTGGCATTCATCGATGTGGCCGGATTCGTCTCCGATATGAAGAGCCATGCCATCGAGCATGGGTTCCATGTCCATGACGAGCGCCACTTCGTGGAGACCTATTCGCTGCGGCAACTCTGGGAAGTGGACTTGCACCCCGAGGAAGCCTGTGACGGTCCCATCGACCTTCACTTGTCACTCGAGGTCGATCCGCGTGCATTGCTCGGTTTCGAGGATGACATGGCGAACCTCGACGATCCCAGTTCTCCGCCACCCGAGGGTTACGAATTCTCGCTGTTGTTCACGTGGACCTTGCCGCCCCTCATCAAACCACCGGACCTCCTGGTCCTTGCAACAGAACTTGCCGGCATCGGAGGGACGGCTCTCCCCCTCGAGGTGTCTGCCATCGACTCGACCGTGAGTGTGGTGGACGCTCCCGAGAGACGGCTGTCGATCGTGGCTCGCCTCAGCGTCGCCCTCGCCGACGTCTATACCCACGAGGATTCGTCGTTCTGCGCGATCTTCGACACCTGCAGCGAGGTGAGCATGTTCCTCCTCGATCTCGCACCGCAGTGGATCGAGGGGAACTGAGATCCACCGACATCGTGGATCGAGGGGAACTGAGATCCACCGATCGCTCGTTGTGTGCATCGCAACGTGCGAGAATGTCGCCATGAATATCGCCGAGTTGATGGACATCCTCAAGGATCTCGACCCGGATACGTCCGTCGAAATGGCCATCGTGGCCCCAGTTGCTGCGAATTCCGACGAGATCACCGTCGATCAATATCCGGTCGAAGGAGTCCTTCCTCGTGATCCGGCTGACCATGACGGTGCCTTCGTCGTCTGGTTGATCGGCGGCGAGCCCGATGACGTGGACGAGTTCATCGACGCAGTCGAAGATCACACAGACGCCATCCAAACCGCCCGACAGGGTGAGCTCATCGACCTCCAAACAGCTGCTGCTCGGCGAAATCCGTCCCGGTCGTGAACCGAATCATGAGACGATCTTTCCGTCAGGTCGTTGTCCTTGGTCGACAGAGCCGCAACGCTGAATCATGAGTTTCGGAAAACCGGCTGGGCCTCCGGCCTCGGCTCAGCAAATGCGGCGTCTTTCGGATCTGATTCGTGCTGCGGGTCACGAGGATTTTCGCGATGCGCGAGGTCCGCTCGGCTTGAATCAACGCCAGGCAGCCGGCCGCTTCACGCGAGATGAAGCAGACGAATTGATCGAGCGCCTCGAAGCAGAATGCTCCGACAACCCAGCTCCGACAACCGTGACACAATCGGGCCCACAGCCCAAGGTGTCCGACTCGGAGCGGCGTGCCCGCGACCTCCCGGATTCGATCCTGGCAGCAGAACTTCAGCGACGTGGCTGGATCGTCGTCGAGCCATGAGACAAGAGTGAGTGGCCCATGAAAAGAGAACTGAGAGCTTTGGCGGGAAGGTTCGGTCTCGGTTTGCTCCGCCAGGACACCCTGACACAACTCCTCGAGATCCGCCGGCAGTACCAGTCGATGGAGCACGATTTCGATCTATTGCGGGCCCTCGTCGATCCGCGTAGTGCTCGTCTGGTTGAAACTCTGCGACAGTCGCGTTCACAGCTTCGACAAGACCTCTTCGTTCTCTCTCATTTGGATTTCAAGACCAACGGTTTCTTCGTCGAGTTCGGTGCGACTGATGGGCTGTCCCTGTCGAACACACTCCTCCTCGAACGCGACTACGGCTGGTCTGGCATCCTTGCCGAACCCGCACGTCGGTGGCACAAAGAACTGACGAGGAACCGGACGTGCGCAATCGACACTCGTTGCGTGTGGACCGAAACTGGTACCCAGATCGCATTTCTCGAGACATTGAAGCCTGCATTGTCCACCATCAGCGAGTTCTCCGATGGAGATCTGCACAGCGAAGCTCGGTCCAATGGGACCTCATACTCGGTCGCCACCGTCTCATTGAATGATCTCCTTCGCACCCACAATGCTCCGCACGAAATCGACTATCTGTCGATCGACACCGAGGGAAGTGAGCTCACAATCCTCGAGAGTTTCGACTTTTCTCAACACACATTCGAAGTCATCACCTGCGAACACAACTTCGGATCACAGCGCAGCGGAATTCGATCTCTGCTCCAGGACAATGGATATCTTCAGGTGTTCGAGGACCTCTCGAAGTTCGATGATTGGTACATCCGCCGCCCATCGTGACGCTTCTGCGTATCCAAAAGATCGAGTGGGGCGGACAGGAATCGAACCCGCGACCAAGGGATTATGAGTCCCCTGCTCTAACCATCTGAGCTACCGCCCCAAAAGGCCGCAGGGCCCGCCCGAAAGCGGACCCTGCGTCTGTGCTCCGAGAGCAGGGCTCGAACCTGCGACCCGCTGATTAACAGTCAGCTGCTCTGCCAACTGAGCTATCTCGGAAGGCGCTGATGAGGATACCAGCGCCCTCGGGATTGCCCAAGGACGGGATCCCGTTCGCCCTGGTTCAGCTCTCGAGAGCGATCGGCTCCTCGTCGGCGGCTGAGAAAGCCTCCTCGCTCTCGCCGAATCCTGCGGCAAGACGAACCTTTTCGGAAACCTCCACCATGACTTCGGTGTTCTCCATCAGGTAGTTCTTGGCATTTTCACGACCCTGACCGAGCTGCTCACCCTCGTAGGTGAACCAGGCTCCCGACTTCTTGACGATTCCCAGGTCGACGGCCATGTCCAGCACTGAGCCTTCACGGCTGATGCCCTTGCCGTACATGATGTCGAACTCGGCCTGACGGAACGGCGGCGACACCTTGTTCTTCACGACCTTCACACGGGTTCGGTTTCCGACGACTTCAGGGCCATCCTTGATGGATTCGATGCGGCGGATGTCGAGACGGACCGATGAGTAGAACTTGAGCGCACGGCCACCAGGAGTGGTTTCGGGCGATCCGAACATCACACCGATCTTCTCTCGCAACTGGTTGATGAAGATCGCCACGGTGTTCGACTTGTTCAGGTTCGCCGTGAGCTTGCGCAATGCCTGGCTCATGAGACGAGCCTGGAGTCCGACGTGGCTGTCTCCCATGTCGCCTTCGATTTCAGCCTTCGGGGTCAATGCGGCGACCGAGTCGATCACCACGACGTCGAGAGCTCCTGAGCGGATCAACATGTCGACGATTTCGAGAGCCTGTTCACCAGTGTCCGGCTGCGAAATGAGGAGCTGATCGATGTCCACACCGATCGAGCGGGCGTACACCGGATCCATCGCGTGCTCGGCATCGATGTAGGCGCAGATACCGCCATTGCGTTGGGCCTCGGCGACGACGTGCATCGCCAGCGTGGACTTACCAGACGATTCCGGGCCGTAGATTTCCACGACGCGGCCTCGAGGCAAGCCTCCGACGCCGAGGGCGACGTCGAGAGCCAGCGCCCCCGTCGGAATGGCCTCGATGGCCATATTGGTCTTCTCGCCCATCCGCATGATGGAGCCCTTGCCGTATTGCTTGTCGATCTGGGCCAAAGCCATTTCCAGGGCCTTTTCACGGTCGTTGCTCATTGCATTGCCTTTCTGTCTCAGGTGCTGACGTGTTGTGTCCAGGACCCTAGGAACGGGGTGTGGCACGGTTTGTGCGAATGACAGGAGCGTAACTACGAACGGGTGTTCGGTCAAGCATTCTCGCCAAATGCTGCCCTGTCGAGCAGCCATTTCGCCGCTTCCGCAGCCTCGGCCTCGTCCACGGGCCGAAAACGCAGATCGATCGCCGACCACAATGTGTGGGAGATCGGCCATGTCACGATCGGCACGATGATCGAGGTCGCAGCCAGCACGATCGAGAGAGTGAGCACAGGGATATCTGGAACGGTGAGGACGATCGCAATTGCGATCGAAACGACCACCAGCCCGATGTTCAAGATCAAGGCGATGGTCATCGAACCCAGCTCGTGACCACTCGTGTTGCGCGTCCGGCTGAGTCCGCACCCAACGCACCGGTCGGCTTGGCGGAACCACCCAGCGAACCATGCTCGCTGATCACCACAACGCGGACACCGTCGTCCGAGAGCTCGAACGACCATGCGCAATGCTCCGCGGGGCGGCACCGACCGAACCGGCTCGACCATGGAGGCGTTCTTGCTACGCGGTCAATTCATCGACGAATTCGGCGAAGACCGTCGCGTACTTCAACGCCTGATCTTCGGAATGCATGATCGAGATCAACCACTGTTCATCGAGACCCGGCGGCAGAAGAATTCCCCGGTTGATTCCGTGGATCCACTGGGCGAACGCAATGTCGAAGTCGGTCGCCCGATAGTCGCGGTAATTGCGAATCGGCTTCTCGGCCCAAGTCACGCACCCCTTCGCGCCGAACTGCACGGTGTGTGCCGGCAAACCGGCGCGCGCAATGACCCGCGCACAGGCATCGACGAGAGCCTGATTGCGCTCGATCACCGCCTGAGTCGCTTCGGGTGTGCAGACTTCGGTCAAGACGGCCCTCGCGGCTGCCATGCACAACGGATTGCCGTTGTACGTGCCGAGATGGAGGACCCGACCCTGGGTGATCTGGTCCATGTACTCCCGCTTGCCACCGAAGGCTCCGAGCGGCAGTCCCCCGCCGATCGACTTGGCGAGTGCCACGAGATCGGGAGTCACGCCGAGGGTTCCTGTTGCTCCACCCCATCCAGCGGTGATCCCCGTTTTGACCTCGTCGAAGATCAGGAGCGTTCCGTACTTCTCCGTGATGCGGCGAACTTCTTGGAGATACCCATCGCGCGGGAGGCAGATACCGATGTTTTCCATGACCGGCTCGACGATGAAACATGCGACTTCGCCCGAACTCAGCACAGCCTCGAGCGCCTCGGGGTCGTTGTACGGAACGATGAGAGTGTCGGACAGAACAGCCG
>JBDLRO010000059.1:0-7785 GCA_039800025.1 Actinomycetota bacterium
TGCACCCATGTTCGCAGTCACGTCTGCAGGGGAAGTAATCGACTCGCAGCCTCCTGCAGATGGTCTTCCCAGGCTTGCGGTGAAGCGGGCTCGGAGAGTGGAACGACCACGAATTTGGAGAATCCGACATCGATGAAATGATCGATTGCGGCGGTCAACTCCGACCACCCGGTCGGCAGAAGCCGTGAGACGTCGTCGAGATCGGGTCGACGCGCCTTCAGGCCTTGCACGATCTCGCTCGGGGGCGACGTCATGACGTAGGGAATCAGCACACCGAAGTGCTCGGGATCGATCTCTCGGTCGTGTTCGGCCGCAGCCTTCTCGATCACTGCGCGTCCGGCGGCCACGTCATCGGACGTGACGAAACTGGGCAGCCATCCATCGGCGAGTCGAGCCACCCGCTTGAGCTCACTCGGGGCGATGCCTCCGAGCCAGACCTCGGGTGGGGACTGCACCGGCTTCGGCTCGACGCGCAGGTCGTCGAAATGAAAATGAGCTCCGTGATGCGTGAACGATCCCGCTGCCCAACAGGAGCGGAGGACATGGAGGGCCTCGTCGAAGATCTTCGCGCGATCCTCTCGGGCCACTCCGAATGCTTGCTGCTCTCGCGGATCGGCGACGCCGAGTCCGAATGCGGGGAGAAGCCTCCCACCGGACATGCGGTCAAGAGTCGCCAGTTCCTTGGCGAGAACCACTGGATTGCGTCCTGGCAGAACCATCACGCTCATGCCGAGTTTCAGACGGCGAGTTCTTCCCGCTGCAAAAGCCATCGCAACCAGGGGATCGGGAGCCGGTCCGGAAATTCTCTCGCTCAGCCACAGCGAGTCGAATCGCAAGTCTTCGAGAGCATCGACGACACGGCCGAAGCCGTCGTCGTTGAGTGTCGTGCGAACACCGAACCCGTAGCCGATCCGAATCTTCATCGCCGTCCTTCGATGCACGACAGGTGGGTGCAGTGGGAGATCACGAACATGGAGTCATCGTGGCACACGGACCAGGTGGTTGCTTCGGCGGTGAGAGATCTTCGCTGACCGTCGCGTTCGACTCACCTATTCTGCAGACATGAACAAGATCGACACAGCTTCCGGTGCCGCAGATCCGTTTTCCGTCTTCGGAATCGAAGGTCGCGTAGCGATCGTGACAGGCGCGTCTTCAGGGTTGGGCGCCCATTTCGCTCGCGTCTTGCACGAAGCCGGAGCTCGAGTCGCACTCACCGCCCGCCGAGCCGATCGCCTGGAGGACCTGGCCGGAGAATTGCCGGGCTCGTTCGTGATCGCCGCAGACGTGTCGAGTGCAGTCGATCGCGAGCGCATCGTGTCCGAAACGGTCGAGGCACTCGGGCCACCGCGCATCCTGGTGAACAATGCCGGCATTGGGAACAAGGTTGCAGTGGAGGACGAAGACGTCGAGACGTTTCGCCAAGCGATGGAAGTCAACGTCACCGCACTGTGGCACCTCTCCAAACTGTGCGCGCCGCACATGCGGGCATCGGAAAGTGGAAGGATCGTCAACGTTGCGTCGATGTTCGGCATCGTTGGATCCGCCCCGATCAAACAGGCGCACTATTGCGCGTCGAAGGGCGCCGTCATCAACCTCACACGGGAACTCGCTCTGCAATGGGCCCGCAAGGGAATCACCGTGAATGCTCTCTGTCCTGGATGGTTCCCCTCGGAGATGACTGAAGGAATGAACGACGAGTCCAGCTTCGAATATCTTCAGCGAAACTCACCGATACCGCGCATGGGCGACCTACGAGAATTGAACGGGGCGCTTCTCCTCCTGGCTTCGGATGCTTCGTCGTTCATGACCGGTCAGCAACTCGTCGTCGACGGCGGCTGGACCTCCCGCTGACGACGCAGTTCAGACGGCGAGTTCAGGTGTCAAGTGCGACCAGGGCTGCGCCTGTTCGAGCTGGGACGCGACGCGGATGAGCACATCTTCACGACCGTACCCGGCGACGAGCTGCATGCCGACGGGGAGTCCGTTCGGTGTGCGATGGAGGGGGAGGCTGATGGCGGGTTGTCCGCTCATGTTGAACTGGCCGGTGAATGCGACCCACGTTCCTGCGACGACAAGTGGCTCCATCGGTCGCTCGGGATTGTTGCGAATGGCGCCGATCGGCAACGGGGGTGCGGCGAGCGTCGGAGTGAGGAGAAGATCCCACCCTTGCGTCCACCATTCCTGAATCGCTCGACGAAAAGCGACAGTCGCTGCCTGAGCGGCTGCGTAGTCGACGGCGCTCAATCCCTTGGCAAATTCGGCTTGAGTCCAGTTCATCAACTCGATGTCGTCGATCGTCATGGGACGACCCAGAGCGTCGGCGAACCTCCTGAGCGCCATTCCCATGTTGGTGCTCCAAAGGGCTCCGAAGGTGCGTCCTGAATCCTGGTCGTCGAGGGCAGACGGCCACGCAGGTTCGACATGATGACCGAGTGATTCGAGAAGTCGAGCGGTGGCATGAACTCCTTCGACACAATGTTGATCCACTGGAATCCCGCGGGGGCTGTGGTCGAGAAAGCCGATCCGCAAGCGTCCAGGATCGCTTCCAACCTCTTCGATGTAGGGGCGGGCCGGTGCCGGCGCGATGACGGTGTCGCCGATGCCGGGACCCCACGTTGCGTCGAGAAGCCGCGCGGTGTCGCGAACTGAACGGCTCACGCAGTGCTCGACACCGAGGTTGCTCTCGTCCCGCAAGGGACCGCTCGTGATGCGACCTTGCGATGTCTTCAAGCCCACGAGACCGCAGCACGAGGCAGGAATTCGTATCGATCCGCCGCCGTCACTGGCATGCGCGATCGGCACGAGACCGGCAGCGACTGCCGCGGCCGCGCCACCACTCGAACCACCCGGTGTGCGCGACAGATCCCAGGGGTTGAGTGTCGGACCCCAAGCGTCGGGTTCGGTGACCGGCACACTGCCGAGTTCCGGACTGTTCGATCGACCGACTGAGATCAATCCGGCAGCTTTGTACCGCTTCACGAGCGTCGTGTCGGAGGCTGCGATGTAACCGGCATTCTTGTAGGAACGGCTGCCATTGCTGATCGGGCGGCCCTCTTCGAGTGCATACAGATCCTTCAAGAGATAGGGCACACCTCGAAACGGACCTTGGGGAAGTGCATCGCTCGAGGCGAGCCTTCTTGCTTCGTCGAACCATCGATACGTCACGGCATTCAGAACCGGATCGAAGCGCTCGATTCTTGCGATTGCTGCATCGACGAGTTCACGAGGCGAGATTTCTCCTGAGGCGACGAGCTCGGATTGCGCTGTGGCATCCATCCAGCGCGTGTCGTCGACGAGTGATTTCGAAGTGTTTTCCCCCATGACTGGATACTAGACAGTGGTCTTGCTCGACCTATCGCTACTGTTGCGCTGCTGTGTCCTCGACCGAACCCCTGACTCCCGCGACGAGCACGCGAGAACTGTTGCGTGTCGCGCCGGTGAGGAACTTCCTCGGCTCGAGTCTCAGCATCTCGTCGGCGGTGCTGCTTCAGGTGACGATTCTCGGCAAACAGATCTATGACATCACGGGGCGCGAGCTCGACATCGGGCTCCTCGGACTCGCAGAATTTCTTCCCGCAGTCCTTCTGGTTCTCGTAACGGGTTCCGTTGCGGATCGATTCGATCGTCGCATCATCGCCGCCGTCACGACAGCACTCGACATGCTCTGCGTGATCGCGCTCGGAGTGCTCTCGTTGTTCGATTCGACGAGCGTCTGGCCGCTCTTTCTCATTGCATTCGTATTCGGGTCGGCTCGCGCATTCTCCGGACCGGCGACGCGGTCCCTTCCTCCGATGGTCGCACCCCGGGGTGCATTACCGCGCACGATCGCTCTGTATGGAGCGACATGGACGTCTGCTGCAATCGTCGGCCCTGCCGTCGGGGGATTGCTGTATTCGATCGAACCAGCCCTTGCGTACTTTCTCGCAGCAGGGCTTTTCGCTGTGGGCATCGTGCAATTGCTGGCGATTCGTCTCGACAGTCGAGGAGATGACAGTCGAGAAACGCGTGGCGACGAGAATCCCGAACGGCCGGCCATCTCGGAAAAGGTGTCATTGCATTCTGCGCTCGAGGGCCTCCGATTCATCCGCCGTACGCCGATTCTTCTTGCGGCGATCTCACTCGATTTGTTCGCGGTGCTGTTCGGTGGAGCGGTGGCACTCTTGCCGGTCATCGCTGAAGAGCGACTCGGAGTGGGGGACATCGGCTACGGGTGGTTGCGAGCTGCGCCTGGGATCGGGGCGGCGGTCATGGCGGTGGTTCTTGCATCTCGACCCGTCACGCGAAGAGTTGGTCCGAAATTGTTCACAGTTGTCGCAATCTTCGGAGTGGCGACCGTCGTTCTCGGCGTCACGACGTCGTACATCGTGGCGTTCGTTTCGCTCGTGATCCTTGCTGCTTCGGACATGATCAGCGTCTTCATTCGCAGCACACTGGTTCCACTCGTCACTCCGGACGACAAGCGAGGGCGCGTGTTGGCCGTCGAGAGCGTCTTCATCGGCGCGAGCAATGAACTCGGAGCCTTCGAGAGCGGTGTAGCCGCCCAGGCTCTCGGAACTCAGACCGCAGTGATCGGCGGTGGAGTCGCAACGATCGGCATCGTTGCGATCTATTCCATCTTCTTCCCGTCCTTGCGTCGAGTGGATCGGTTCGAAGAACTCGATCCTTCGGTAGCGGTTCGACGCACGCAAGGTGCTGGCATGACAAGTTGACCCGACGAAGATCGTCAGGCTGTGATTGCGAGCCAGATCGCGAGCGGTATCACGATCCAGGAGAGAATGAGAAGGATGATCGCGTAGACGGCGAAATTGAGGCTCTCATCGCGGGGCGGCTTGCCCGCTGCGCCGATGGTCTCCCACAATGCGCGAATCTGCTGATCCGACGAGAGTCGAATTCTCCGGCGGGCGACACTCGCGCTGTAGAGCGCCACCCAGGAGAGAATCAGCAGAACGAGAATGATCGCGATCGCGAGCAGGACAACTCCGATCGTGCTGTCGAGAGCCGAACGGGCGACGCTTTGCAGCGTGCTCGCAATCGATGTGATGAATGCACCTCCGAGGAGGAAAGCGGGAAGCCCGAGCGCCTTTCCATTCATTCCGGATTGCACGCGGCGCACATCGAGTCGGGCGCGGCGCAGCATCGCGTGTTCGGGTGTTGACCAACTCGAGCTCGACTCACGGCGTTCGTAGATACCGCCGATCCGATTGAGAAGGCGGTTCAAATGACTGCGCACGATCCATCGAGTCGCTTGTTGGACGAGCCACTGGGCGACCGGCTTCAGAAATGCGAGACCGTGGATCGCAGCGGGTCGTGACCCGTTGCGATCGAGGACCTCGATGCTCCGCATCATCAAGCGGTGGGCTTCCTCGAATCGATCCGGATGCCGCAACGGTCGAACAGCTGAGAGTTCGCGCACGATCTCTTTTTCGACGGCGCCGTGCGCCCCGATCTGCTCGAGGAGTTGTTCCTTCTGCCGCTCGTCAGGCGCGCGCAGAACGCGCAGCGCGTCGATTTGATCGAGAAGGAGATCCGGTACCGACGACACAGCCGTTGATGGTCCAGCCGAAGAAGACCCAGCCGTTGACGATCCAGCCGGCGACGACGGTTCGTGATGCGCGGATTTGTCTGCCATCGGTTCCAGAATATCCATCGTCGAATATCCGTCGTCGATTTCGTGAACGTCGATGGTCCTGATCCGTCGACCTGTGTGCGCAGATGTTCGGAGGAATTCGGGCAGACTTTCCATGGAGGTCGAAACGATGCGCAAGATCCTGGGTATCAAGTTGCTGGCCGAATTCAAGGACTTCATCAATCGAGGAAATCTGCTGGCGATCGCCATCGGTTTCGTTCTCGGCGGATCGTTTTCGGGCCTCGTGACAGCTCTCGTGGAAAACGTCATCATGCCGCTCGTCGCCATTCCTTTCGGTGAGCCGAACTTCGACACGGCTCTCGTCCTCACGATCAACGACGCCGAGATTCGATTCGGTGCCTTCTTGTCGGTTGCAGTCACGTTCCTGTCGATCGCATTCGTGCTGTTCCTGTTGGTGAAGATCTACAACAGGGCAACGGGGATGGAACCGACACCCCCGCCGACGGAGACGAGTCTCCTCGGTGAGATCCATGCCGAGTTGCAGGCGATCAGAAAGCAGGGCGAAAGCCCATTGTGACCATCGGGTCGGGCAATGCGGCCCACGACGTGAAATCCTGACGGCTCAACGGAGCGGACAGGGCGTATTGTTGGAGACCGTGAGGCTGCGTTCATCGATCCGTCGTGCGTCGACCGTCGGTTTCATGGTTCCTCTCGTCGTCGGTTCGCTCGTCGTGTCGGCATGCTCGAACTCGAGCGCACCTGACCCCAACGTCGTCATCGGTCCATTGGGAACCGTTCCCGGTGTCAGAGCGCTCGTGCAACCACCGACGTCACCCCCTGGCTACGGCGAGGTGTCCTTGGACCCGCCGATCGTGGGCGGTCGAGCAGAGACCGTCGGCCAGGCGGCAGGAGGTTCGCGCTTGTTGATGGTTGGCGATTCGATCTTCGCTGCAATGGCGACTCGCTACAGCGATCTTGCGTGCCGAGTGCTCAATCCCCTCGGTTGGAGCGTCGCTGTCGAGGCTGAAGTCGGTCGTTTCGTCGACCTCGGCGTGAGAGTCGTCAAGAGAAAGATCCCTCAAGGGTTCGATGCTGCCATCGTCTTTCTCGGCACGAATTACCGCGGAGTGCAGGACGATTATCGGGTGGCGATGATCGAGATCCTGGATCAACTCTCGCCTCGCCCGGTCATCGTTCTGACCGCGAGCGAACACAACAAGAACATCTCCGAAGTCAACAGAGTCGTGATCGAACAAGTCGGTGAGCGTCAGAACCTGTGGTTGATCGACTGGCGCCGACTCTCGAAAAATCCTGGAATGCTCTGGCGTGACGGCATCCATCCGACGGAAGAGGGCGAGCAGTTCCTGATCGACACGATTGCGCAAGTACTCGGACAGGCTCCAGGTGGCCAGCCGGGTCAATGTCTGCCTTCGGAATTCGTCAGTGACACCACCCTCGACGTGAAACCTCCGACCATCGACAAATCGAGCAGCAGTTGATCTCTGCCGTTGAGTTCTCACTCGCATGCGCGCGTGACGATCGACGACCAGTCCGCTGAGGCCACACGATGCTCCAAGCTCAAGCCCTGTCCGTGGAGATCGGTGGCCGTCTCGTCGTCGAGCGTGCTTCGTTTTCGATCATGGCACGCGACAAAGTGGGACTCGTCGGTCGAAACGGCGCAGGCAAGACGAGTCTGTTCAAAGTCCTCGGAGGGGAAACGCAGCCTGTCGACGGAAAGGTCGTTCGCAAGGGAGGCTTCGGCTATCTGCCGCAGGATCCCCGCATCGCCGGAATCTACGACGGCAGATCGGCGATCTCACACGTCCTGTCCGGGCGGAACATCGACGAAGACTTGGCGCGTATCGAGAAGTTGCGCATCGCCATGGAAGAAGACGCGAGCGAACGCAACGTCGCACGATACAGCAGAGCCGAGGAAGAGTTTTCGCTGAAGGGCGGTTATGCGGCCGAGAGCGAAGCGCGAAGTATTGCTGCCGGACTCGGGCTCAGTGGAGAGCGTCTGAACCTTCCAGTCGGCGTGCTGTCCGGTGGAGAGCGCAGGCGAGTCGAGTTGGCACGCATTCTCTTCGCGGGAAGTGACGTTCTTCTTCTCGACGAGCCGACGAACCACCTCGACATCGATGCCAAGACGTGGCTGCTGCAGTTCCTCAGGCAGTACCGCGGGGCATTGCTGGTGATCA
>JBDLRO010000060.1:0-4505 GCA_039800025.1 Actinomycetota bacterium
CGACAACAACGTCTTCATCGTTCGCTGTCGAGAGACCGGTGTTGCAGTTCTCATCGACGCAGCGAACGAACACGAGAAGCTGCTCGAACTGTGCCGAGTATTCGGCGTGCGCCGAGTCCTCGAGACCCATGGACATCACGATCACATCCAAGCCATTCCTGCATTGCGCGAGGCCGGCTATCACGTCGCCGTCACGGAACTCGATGCACCGATGCTCGGAGACGTCGGATACGACGCCTTCTTGGACCACGACCAGGTCATCGAGATCGGTCGGCTCCGCTTGAAGTCGATCCACAATCCGGGACACACGCCCGGATCGATCTCGTTCCATGTCGAGGGCACACCTCTGCTGTTCACCGGGGACACTCTGTTTCCTGGCGGCCCTGGAGCGACGAAGTTTCCCGGCGGAGATTTCGGTGCCATCATCGATTCGATCGACAACTTGCTCTTCGTCTTTCCCTCGGACACGATCGTGCTGCCCGGCCACGGCCTCGACACGACGATCGGAACGGAGCGCCCACATCTTCAGGAATGGGTCGACCGCGGATGGTGAGCGAGCCATCGCGTGCTCTGCGCTACGACGAGCGCCCCGAGGACGACACCCCCGTCCACACCGAAGACCTTCCTGCGACCCCGGTCCGCGACCGGAACATCGTTGCGCGCGCCTGGATCGAGGCGCCGATCGAGTTGCTCCGCCTCGGCGACGACTTGCCCGACACGCCCCAGGCACATTTCAAACGGCGGATCGGCCACTGGCTGCTGTGGCGCGCGGGCCCGGCCACGGAGGCACAAGCTCGATACTGGGCAGCGCATCGAGAGGACCTCGCAGTGCAGTTCACCTTCGACCTCTCAGAGGATGGGGGCGGTGCGGGCATCGGGCCGAGCGGGGTCGAGCACACGCGATTTCGGACATGGAAAGAGGACCTTCGAGATCATCAGGACCGATCGACATCCGACCGATCGACCTGATCCGCACGAGTGCGGATGCTTAGACTTTTCGTATGACGCTCGTCGGCTCGCCGTCGCTCGGAGGCATGGTTCTCCCGCCCGATGTGCTCGAGCCCGGTCGTGAGACCACCGACGTCCATGCGGACGGGCGCCCCCAACCTGCCACGCGAGAACGCCTCCGTCGGATTCCGTCGGTTCGCAATGCCGTCTCCGTGATGTCGACCTATGCGCAGACGATCGGCCTCGTCTACGTCGCTGTGCGCTTCGGCCCGATCGTGTGGGTTCCTGTCTTCATCCTCATGGGTCGCTCTCATGCTCAGTTCGCTTCGTTGATGCACGAAGCAGCCCACCGTTTGCTGTTCTCGAAGAAGTCGATCAACGACTTCGTGGGCTGTTGGCTGATCGGATATCCATCGTTCACCAACACCGACGCGTATCGACGGGTTCACATGGCCCATCACCGTGAAGAGTTCGGACCCAACGAACCCGACATCCCGCTCTATGCGAACTACCCGATCAGTGCAGCAAGTTTCCGACGCAAACTGGTCCGCGATGCGACGGGAAGAACTGGTTTTCGTCTCCTGCGCGATCAACTCGCCGGTCTGCGCAGTCCGGTCCCTGTCGTACGTCGAACGTCGATCAAGATTCTCGGCGTCCAACTCGGGTTGATCGCAGCCTCCGTCC
Organism: Actinomycetota bacterium; assembly: GCA_039800025.1. Taxonomy (GTDB): domain Bacteria; phylum Actinomycetota; class Acidimicrobiia; order Acidimicrobiales; family Ilumatobacteraceae; genus Casp-actino8. The sequence continues at coordinate 1,633 of JBDLRO010000060.1, forward strand.
TTGCCGGAGTCTGGTGGGTGTACCCGCTGTTTTGGCTCGCCCCCTACCTCACAGTGTGGCGCGTCATCAATCGTCTGCGGTCGATCGCCGAGCACGGCGGTCTCATGGCTTCGAGTGATCGTCGCATTGCGACGCACTCCGTCTCCCAGCACCGGTTGGCGCGCTTCTTCCTCGTACCGTTTCACATCGGCTGGCACCTCGCCCATCACGTCGATGCGGGCGTGCCGTTCCGCAATCTGCCGGGCTACCACCGCATGCTCGTGAGCTCGGGGTACGTCAGCCCCGGCTACGAATATCCCTCGTATCGAGCGTTGTGGAAGGCGTTGCGCGCCGACTGAGGGCACATGTCGAGTCGACATCCGACCCGACTCAGAATTTCCCCTACCGAAATAGTGCAAATTTCTGAGGGCGCATAGACTTCCGAGACGTGAGCACGCCCTTGTTCCAGATCATCGACCTTCATGCTCGTCCCGCCGTCGATGAAGGTGACGCGGTGCCCGGAGACATTCTGAAGGGCCTCGAGTTGACCATCGGCGAAGGTGAAATCCACGCGATCATGGGTCCCAACGGTTCGGGGAAGAGCACGCTCGCAAGTTGTCTGCTCGGTTCACCCGAATACGAAGTCACACAGGGTTCGATCCGCTTTCGCGGAGACGACATCACCGACTGGTCGACAGATGTGCGAGCGAAAGCTGGGATGTTTCTCGGGTTCCAGTACCCGCAAGAAATTCCCGGAGTCTCTGTCATCCAATTCCTGCGTCAGGCCCTGAGCGCCCGCAAAGGGATCGACCTGTCCGTCCTCGAACTTCGTCTCGCGACGATGGACTGGATGAAGCGTCTCGGCATGGACTCCTCGTTCGTCGACCGGTACCTGAACGAGGGATTCTCCGGAGGAGAAAAGAAGCGAAACGAGATCATGCAGATGGCGATCCTCGAACCGGAGATCGCCATCCTCGACGAAACCGATTCCGGCCTCGACATCGACGCATTGCGCATCGTCGCCAAGGGCATCAGAGAAGTGCGCTCGGAACGTCCGTCGATGGGCGTTGTCCTCATCACGCATTATCAGCGTCTGCTCGACGAACTCGCTCCTGATTTCGTCCATGTGATGATCGACGGTCGCATCGTTGCCAGCGGCGGGATGGAAATCGCCGAGACTCTCGAAGTCTCCGGATACGAGTCGTTCAGATCGTGAATACGTCGAACGTCGATTGGTCGGCCGTCAAGGCTGATTTTCCGGTGATCAACCGACCGATCGACGGGAAGCGTCTCGTCTACCTCGACTCTGCCAACTCCTCCCAGAAGCCGAATGCCGTCATCGACGCCATGCACGACTTCATGCGTACGTCGTACGGGCCGATCAATCGCAGCGCCTACAAGTTGGCCGCCGATGCGACAGTCGCCTACGAATCGACGCGATCGAAAGTTGCTCGTTTCATCAATGCCGCATCGGCGAATGAGGTCGTCTTCACGAAGAACGCCACCGAGTCGCTGAACCTCATCGTCCAATCATGGGGCAGGACGAACCTGAACAGCGGCGATGTCGTGGTTCTCACCCACATGGAACATCACGCCAACATCGTGCCCTGGCACATGCTCGCCGCCGAGAAGAACCTCACTTTGCGCTGGGTCCCACTCACAGCCGATGGTGAACTCGACTTGTCGAACCTCGACTCACTTCTCGATGGGGCAAAAGTCTTTTCGTTCACTGCGATGAGCAACGTTCTCGGAACCATCAATCCCGTCGGCGACTTGTGTCGGGCAGCTCATCGCAATGGCGCGTTGGCAATCGTCGATGCCTGCCAGTCGGTTCCGCACGACGTGACCGATGTACAGGCGTGGGACGCGGACTTCGTGGCATTCAGCAGTCACAAGATGGTCGGACCGACAGGCATCGGGTTGCTCTGGGGCCGCGAGGCACTTCTCGACGCGATGCCTCCCTTCCTCGGCGGCGGAAACATGATCTCGACGGTCACCCTCGAGGGTTTCACGTGTGCAGAACTCCCAGCCAAGTTCGAAGCAGGAACCCCTCCGATCATCGAGGCCATCGGCCTCGGCGCTGCTGTCGACTATCTCTCCGACATCGGCATGCACGAGATCCGTCAGCACGAGATGGCGATCACTCGCTTCGCGCTCGACCTTCTCGACGATCGCTTCGGCGGGGACATTCGAATCCATGGACCCCGAGACGTGGAATTCCGCGGAGCGGTTCTCAGCTTCGCTTTCCGCGATCTGCATCCCCACGACATCAGCCAGATCCTCGATGAACACAACGTCTGTGTTCGAGCGGGGCATCACTGTGCGAAACCCCTGATGAAGCTTCTCGGTGTGAACGCCACGATTCGCGCGAGCTTCTATCTGTACAACGACGCGGCCGATGCCGTCGCCCTTGCCGATGCCCTGCACAGCACCGGCGATATCTTCGGGATCTGATCGGAGAGGACCGCCATGCCCGGTTTGGAAGACCTGTACAGAGAAATCATCCTGGACCACTACCGCACCCCCCGTAATCGCGGTGAACTCGAGTGCCCTCCCGCCCACAAAGCAGAGGGGCACAATCCGCTGTGCGGAGACGAGATCACCGTCTTCGCTCTCGTCGACAACGGTGTCCTGAGCGACGTCAAGGTCTCGGGTCAGGGGTGCAGCATCTCGCAGAGTTCGGCCTCGATGATGACCCAGGCGATCAAGGGCAAGACACTTCCCGAGATCCAGGCCTTGGTCCACCGTTTCAAGGTGATGATGTCGATCGAAGAGGAATCCGAGGACTCGCCCGCGGCCGAAGTCAAGATGGGCGACCTCGAAGCGCTCCAAGGCGTGGTCAAGTTCCCCGTTCGCATCAAGTGCGCGACTCTGGCGTGGAACACGCTCGTCGA
>JBDLRO010000061.1:0-7140 GCA_039800025.1 Actinomycetota bacterium
ACGCCACGGTCCTGAAGGCTTCGAACCGCACGTCGCTCGCGGTCACGCTCCTCGTCACGAAGTCGGCTGCGGCGCTCATCATCGACAACCGCATCGTGGCAGCCGTTCCATTGGTCGACGGGACTCGGGTCACGATCAGTCCCACGGTGGACGAAACCGAGTTCGCCATCCCGATCCTCCAACACCTCGACGGCTTTGCGGGCTGCTGATCCGACAGCGCTCCGAGCTACTCGATCCGCCACGACTGTTCGATCCCGTTCGGTTCTTCGGGACGTCAGTTCTTCGTGAGGAATTGCTCGTCTTCGGGCCTCAAAAGAAGCTGAAGTTCGTCCATCAACTCGGTGTTCGCTGCAAGTTCAGGATCGGCATCGACGATCTCCCGAGCCGCTTCCCGCGCCAATTCCACCAATTCACGATCGCGTCGCAATGAAGCAAGGCGGAGATCGCTTCGTCCCTTTTGCTCCTTGTTCATCAGCGTCCCTTCGCCGCGCAGTTCGAGATCGACTTCGGCCAGATGAAATCCGTCATCGGATTCGACGAGAGCGTCGAGACGCGGATTCGCATCGGGGATCAACGAGGGCTCCGACTTCGGCATCGACACGAGCCAGCAGAACGACTCGTGTGCACCTCGACCCACTCGACCTCGCAATTGGTGCAACTGAGCTATGCCGAAGCGATCGGCGTCGAGGATGACCATCTCGGTTGCATTGGGAACGTCGACCCCCACCTCGATCACCGTGGTCGACACGAGAACATCGGTCTCCCCGGAGCGGAATCGGTCCATGACCTCCTCCTTCTCGCTCGGCTTCATTCGACCGTGGAGGAGATCGACGGAAAGGTTGGGAAACTCATCGGCGCTCAGGCGTCGATAGGTCTCTTGAGCCGAGGAGAGCTCGAGTGTCTCGTTGTCGTCGATGAGCGGACACACGACGTACGCCTGGCGTCCGCTCGAGATCTGCTCACGGACATGGTTCCAGACGTCCACTTCTCCGTCCGGATCCGAAACGCGACGGGTGAGAATCGGCGTGCGACCAGCTGGCTTTTCGTCCAACACGCTGACGTCCAGGTCTCCGTACACGGTCATCGCCGCAGTCCTCGGAATCGGAGTGGCTGTCATGACGAGAACGTCGGGCACCGCACGCCCGTCTTCACCCTTCGATCGCAGCGCAGCGCGCTGCTCGACACCGAAGCGGTGCTGCTCGTCGACCACCACGACACCGAGATTCGCGAACTCGACCGACTCCTGAATCAGCGCATGTGTTCCAATGACCACGTCGATCGAGCCATCGGCAATTCCGGCAAGGATGTCACGACGTCGCTCTCCGGTGACGCTGCTGGTCAGGAGCTCGACCCGCAATGGCCTCTCCCCCAGAAGGCTTCCCGGTTCCGGAACCACCATGCCTGAGACGAGGTTCGACACGCCTGCGACGTGCTGTTCCGCCAGGACTTCGGTGGGAGCCATCAGCGCACCCTGATATCCGCCCTGAACTGCAACCAGCAGGGCGGTCACCGCTACGACTGTCTTTCCGGATCCCACGTCGCCCTGCAAGAGACGATGCATGGGGTGTGGTCCAGCGAGGTCGCTCTCGATTTCGGCAATCACACGGGTCTGTGCGCCCGTGAGCGAATACGGCAGTCGGGCATGGAACGCTCGGACGAGACCGCCGTCGACGACATGGCGAATGCCCACCGAGTCGCGTTCGAAAGCCCGCTTGCGCATCATCAGGACCAGTTGGACGCGCAGCAGTTCGTCGAATGCCAACCGTCGACGTGCGCCCTCCTTGTGGGCAAAGCTTTCCGGAAGGTGGATCCCGATCAATGCGTCGTGGCGGCTCATCAGTTCGTACTGCCGGACGATGCCCGGGGGAACCGGATCGCTGATACCTCGCCCACGGCATTTCTGCAGCGCAATGCCGACGACTTTTCGAATCTCTTTCGAGGTCACGTTCACTTTCTCGCTCTGTGAATAGACCGGAAGAATCGGGAGCGGCTGCTCGAGTGCATCCTCGAGCTGGTCGAGCATCGGATTGACCATCTGACGCACACCGTTGAAAGAACTGACGCGACCGAAGACGACAACCGTGTCACCCGGTTTCAACGACTGGCTGCGCCATGCCTGATGGAAGAACACGAGAGCCATTCGCCCCGACTCGTCCTCGATCGTCGCGTTGACGCGGATGGGCCCGCGACCGCGGATCGGGGCTGAGACATTCTTGATCCTGCCGATCACGACAGTGTCCAGACCTTCTTGCGCATCGGCGATCGAAGACTCACGCGTGCGGTCGATCCATCGCCGCGGATAGTTCATCAGGACGTCGAGGACTGTCTCCATTCCGAGAGCAGCAAAACTCTTCGCGCGCTTGCCCTCCCCGACGGACTTGATCTCGCTCACTGATTTCGCCGCGAGTTCCGACAGTGTGATCGGACTCGAGCCGGACGTGTCGCTCACGAGTGCGCAGTCCGATTGCGTCTCGTCATGTGGTCATTCGACGCCGAAGAGGTACGGATACAAGGGCTGATTGCCCCGGTGGCACTCGATTTGGACGTCCGGGTGATTCTCTTCCAGAAATGCTTTGATCGCCCCAGTCGATTCCGGATCCGCATCGGAACCTTCGATCACGGTCACGATCTCACTCGACGCGTTCACCAAATGCCCGAGCAGCGATGTGCACGCCCCTTGGAGACTCGGGTCGACGGCGACGATTCCGTCACCTCGCACGAGCCCGATCCAATCACCAGCCTTGACCGGGCCGGCATCACTGTTCGAGTCGCGCACGGCCTGCGTCACTTCGCCGGTCGACATGCTCGAAATCGCTTCGACCATCGCTGCGTGGTTGTCGACGACGGACGCTTCCGGGTCGTAGACGACGAGGGCCGCCAGAGCCTCGGGCATCGAACGGGTCGGCACGACGAGTACCTCTCGCGAGGTGAGCGCGTCGAGTTGTTCCGCAACAGGAATGATGTTCTTGTTGTTCGGCAGCACGATCACCTGTCTCGCGTTGACGTGCTCGACCGCATCGAGCATCTCTCCCGTCGAGGGATTCAGAGTCTGACCACCGGTCACGATCCCCTGCACTCCGAGTTGCCCGAACAGTTCCTCGAGACCGCTGCCGCTGCACACCGCGACGACTGCGGTGGTCACGGCAGGAAGCCCTGCCGCAGCCAGTTTCCCGTCCATCGCTGCGTGACGTTCGGCGACCTCTTCGAACAGATCGGTCACACGAATCTGCTTGGGTCTCCCGCCAAGGTCGATTGCTGCTTCGATCGCAGCTCCGATGTCGTTCGTGTGGATGTGGCAGTTCCACAAGCCCTCGCCGCCGACGACCACGATGGAGTCACCGATCTCTCCCCAGTCGCTCTTGAACGATCCGATCTTGTCGTCGTCCAAGTGCAAGAAATACATGACTTCGTAGCGGAGATCTGCGACGGAGCTCTCGTCGTGCTGGTCGGGAGCAGTAAGAGATGCCAAGACGACCGAATGCTTCTCGAGCGACGCCGACTCTTCTGCAGTCTCGGGCTCCGGCATGGGTTCTCCATCGACAACGTTCAGCGCAGCGTCGAGGAGGAGAAGGAATCCAGCGCCACCTGCATCGACCACCCCTGCATCTTTCAGAACCGGAAGCATGTCGGGAGTGCGGTCGAGAGCAGCGCGTCCCGCGTCACGCGCTGCGCGCAAGGTCGCGCCGAGGCCCTCTCCCGATGCTGCTGTCGTGCGCGCTGCTTCACTCGCCTCGCGCACAACCGTGAGAATCGTACCTTCGATCGGTTTCAGGACAGCCTGATAAGCGGCGGCCGACGCGGCACTCAGAGCATCTGCGAATTCACTCGCAGTGCTGGACGCCTTCGTCGACAACTTCGCCGACAGCCCGCGCAGGATCTGAGACAAGATGACACCCGAGTTGCCTCGGGCGCCCATCAGCGAACCGTGCGAAATCGCTCGACACGTCGGTTCGATGTCGGGATCCGCCTGATCGAGTTCGGCCACGACTGCGTCGAGGGTGCGGGCCATGTTGGTTCCCGTGTCACCGTCGGGAACCGGATAGACGTTGAGCCGGTTGATTCGGGGAGCATGGGCCTTGACCGCGTCCCGGAAGGTCACCACCGTTCGGCGGAGGCGCTCGGCGTCGAAACTCTCGGTCGACCCCTCGGGGGTCATGACTCTCGGATTCACCTGCCCGATGGTACTGCTTGGGGGCAATCCTTTTCGCTGGTAGGCTCCACGAAGTCCAATGAACCCTCGGACGGGCACTGACGAGCCGAAATGCGGGGAACGCGACGTGACGTCGAGTTCCGCCCGGTCGTGTCCCGTTCGTCTCAACTGATCGAAGGAAGTGCGTGCCATGGCCGCAGTCTGCGAAATCTGCAACAAGCGCCCGTCGTGGGGCATGTCCGTGTCGCACTCCCACGTCCGCACCAAGCGCCGCTGGAATCCGAACATTCAGCGCGTGCGCGCTCTCGTGAACGGCTCACCCCGCCGTCTCTACGTCTGCACCAGCTGCATTCGCGCGGGAAAGGTGACCAAGGTCGGTCGGTCGACCCCCGCAGCGGCCAAGTGACGCCGTGCAGGGTGTCGTCAAGGCCTTCGATCCGGGCACTCGTACCGGAATCATTCTGACCGACTCGGATTTGCGAGAGGTCGAGCTCCATGAGGACGCACTCGCGGGAAGCATCCTGCGAACATTGCGACCGGGTCAGCGTGTCGTGTTCGACATGACCTCGGATGGCTTGGCGACTCGTCTGCGACTCGGCTCCGAAGTCGACATGGGCACCCCGGGCTTCTGAGGCCCGATCGACCCACTCCCTCCGGCCGGACCCGAGCGAGGAAAGTCACACCTCCCGAGTCAGTTCTCGTGCGCCATGTACTTGGATCACTCCGGGACAGAAGGCAGTATTGAGGCGTGAGGAGAATCGCCTCCAGGCATCCGGTCGTCACTGCTCGAACCTCATCTGCGACCTCGAAGGCATTCCCCTTTCGAGTTGTGGGTCATTCCTCGAGGCGTGATAAATCGGTATCGGTGACCTGAGCCTTCCCGCCTCACGCGTCCCTGTAGTCAAGACTCTCTCCCCCCTATCCACGGCACACCACGCTGAAGGAGCACTCATGAGCGGAACCACAACCAACGAGCGTTTGAAGAAGTGGGTCGACGATTGGGCAGCAGTGATGCAGCCCGATGAGGTCTATTGGTGTGACGGTTCTGCCGAAGAGTACGACCGCCTCTGTCAGCAACTCGTCGACAGCGGCACCTTCCTCAAGTTGGATGAGGCGAAACGACCGAACAGTTACTGGGCTCACAGTGACCCGGGTGACGTCGCACGCGTCGAGGACCGCACGTTCATCTGCTCGGAGAGGCAAGAGGACGCAGGACCCAACAACAACTGGCGTGAGCCTGACGAGATGCGCGCAGAATTGACCCGCCTCTACGCCGGAAGCATGAAGGGGCGCATCATGTACGTCGTCCCGTTCAGCATGGGACCGCTCGGTTCGCCGATCGCCCACATCGGCGTCCAATTGACCGACTCGGCCTACGTGGCGGTCAGCATGCGCATCATGACCCGCATGGGCCAAGGCGCGCTGGATGTGCTCGGAACGAAGGATTGGGTGCCCTGCTTGCACTCGGTCGGAGCTCCGCTCGCCCCGGGGCGAGTGGATTCTGCTTGGCCGTGCAATCCGGACAACAAGTACATCGTGCATTTCCCCGAGACGCGTGAGATCTGGTCGTTCGGATCCGGATACGGCGGCAATGCCCTCCTCGGCAAGAAGTGTTTCGCTCTGCGCATTGCCTCTGTCATGGCTCGCGACGATGGATGGCTCGCCGAGCACATGCTGATTCTCAAGCTGACCAGCCCCGAGGGTGAGTCGAAGTACATCGCTGCAGCGTTCCCATCGGCATGTGGAAAGACGAATCTCGCGATGCTCGTGCCCACCATCCCCGGCTGGAAGGCCGAAACCATCGGTGATGACATTTGCTGGATGAAGTTCGGATCCGATGGTCGTCTCCATGCGATCAATCCTGAGGCGGGATTCTTCGGGGTTGCTCCTGGAACGGGTTTCGACACCAACGCCAATGCCATGCACACGCTGTGGGGGAACTGCATCTTCACGAACACAGCCTTGACGTCCGATGGAGACGTGTGGTGGGAGGGCATGACAGATGAGGCTCCGGCGCGGGCCACCGACTGGAAGGGCAACGCATGGACTCCGGAAACGGATACGCCAGCCGCTCACCCCAATGCTCGATTCACGGCCCCTGCCGAGCAGTGCCCATCAGTTGCACCCGAGTGGCAGGATCCTGCCGGCGTGCCCATTTCGGCAATCCTGTTCGGCGGACGCCGTCGGACGACCGTTCCGCTGGTGACCCAGGCCTTCAACTGGGAACACGGAGTCTTCCTCGGGTCGATCATGGCGAGTGAGACGACGGCAGCCCAGCAGGGCGCAGTGGGAAATCTCCGATTCGATCCGATGGCGATGCTCCCCTTCTGCGGGTACAACATGGCCGACTATTTCGCTCACTGGTTGTCGATCGGATCGAAGTCCGATCAGACGAAGCTTCCGCAGATCTTCTTCGTCAACTGGTTCCGTCGTGACGAGAACGGTCGATTCCTCTGGCCAGGATTCGGCGAGAACAGCCGAGTCCTGAAATGGGTGTTCGAGCGGATCAACGGAAAAGCGGACGCTGTGTCGACTCCGATCGGGCTGCTCCCAGCAGTCGGGGCGCTCGACGTCGATGGCCTCGACATCGACGATGCCGACCTCGACGAACTCATGAAGGTGGACGTCGATGGCTGGAAATCAGCCATTCACCAGATCGAAGAGCACTTCAATCAATTCGGACCGAAACTGCCGAACCAACTCACGGATCACCTGAAGGCGCTGGCCTCAACTCTGTGATCGAACGAAGCGCTACGACTGCCCGACGAGCATTGCTCGGATACCGAGGCCCATCAAGAAAAGACCTCCGAAGCCGTACAGCAGGTAGAGCTTGTGCTTCATCTGATTTCGATAGCTGTAGATGATTGCCACTGCGATCACGCCGACGAATCCATAGAAGGCGTGGAATGCAGGAAACTCGAGTTTGTTGCGGTTGACGAGAGCGACACCGAAACCGACCTGGACGAACACCGTCACTTGAGCAAGTCCTG
>JBDLRO010000062.1:0-7198 GCA_039800025.1 Actinomycetota bacterium
GCAATGCCGAGCGATCTCGTCCTCAAATCAATGAACGCCATCCACCGTGGGATCATCGCCCTGACGGGCAACAAGGTCGGGTGGAAAGCCGGAGGGATGCCGGTCATCAAGTTGACCACCATCGGGCGGCGCTCAGGAGAGCCCCGATCGGTCATGCTCACTTCGCCTGTTCAAGAGGGGAAGACCTGGATCGTCGTTGCCTCGAAAGGCGGCGATGACGACCATCCGGCCTGGTTCTTGAATCTTCGAGACAATCCGTCGGTCACGGTCGAATCCGGGCCCGGCGCCATTCATCGAGGCACCGCACGGATTGCGACTGCCGCAGAGCGCGAGCGTCTCTGGCCTCGGATCACTGCGGCGTACTCGAACTATGCGTCGTACCAGAACCGAACACAGCGCGAGATTCCTCTCGTGATGATCGAACCGCTCCCCTAGATCCCAGAGCGGGCGCCGATCTCTGAAGGTCCCTCCATGATGAACATCCCAGAGTCATGACTCCACACAATGCTCTGCGGCGTCACGCCGTCTTCGTCTCTGCTGGCGATCACCATCGGCTGCACAAGGACCCGAGACGCACCCGAAACTTCGACCTCGTCATCGCCTGGTACGGATCCGACGAAGAGGTAGCTCGCCAGCTTCGAAGCATGGCTGATGCCTTCTTCGAGATCAAAGGTGGCAAGTTTGAGAATCTTCGCAGCTTGTGGGTTCAACGGAAGATTTCTCTCGAATCGTACGAGTCGGTGTTCGTCGCCGATGATGACGTCGACCTGTCACCCGAGAAGATCGAGTTGCTCTTTCGCCGGCGAGAAGTGTTCGATGCCTGGATCCTGACTCCAGCACACCTTCACACGGGCCGAGTGTCGTATCGAACACTCGCCTATCGCCCCCACTGGTCTCATCACTTCACGAATTTCATCGAGGAGTGCACCCCGGTATTCGAAACTGCAGCTCTTGTCCGATTCCTTCGCGAGTTCGACGGCTCGGTGGCCGGGTGGGGCGTCGACCATTGGTACATGAACGTCCTCGGACCAGACGAACCGAACAGGTTCGTGGTGGACCACTCCGTGAGGTTCTTCAATCCGAAATCTCGTGCCGGCGGACGACGGGAGATCGAACTGATTGGCAACATGAGAGACCTACGATCGAAATGGATCTGCATCCGCGACGACAGAGGACTTCGGGATGTCAAGCCGACCATACATACGTGGGTTCGCGCGTCACCATGGGTTGCTGTCCGCCGAACAGTGACCTACTTCGGCTGCGTCACCGCGCACACAATCGGGAGTCCCCACAAGGTCTCCGCATTCGCTCGGCGGGTTCGTCGGCGAATTGGGCGGAGGTTGGGGACTCTCCTTCGCTAAATCACTGAAAAGTTGTGTCTGGTGTCGGGAGATGACGTCCCCCGACACCTGACTTCCGTCAACTGCAGCCGCTGGTGTTGCCGCACGACGGACATGCGTGGCACGATCCCGCACGGATCATCTGCACACCGCACTGCATGCACATCGGCGCATCGCCGTGACGGACCTCGGGGCGAGCGATCTCGGCCGAGTGATCGCTGATCGGAGCCGGTGGCGCAATTCCGAGTTCCATCTGCGTCATCAACTCGTCGACCGATGGAATGCTCTTCGGATCCGCTGCCACCTCGCTCCCGATCAATGTCTCGATGGCCGACTCCTCGACACCCGGAAGGGTGGGCTGGAGACGCTCGTCGATCGAGAAGATCCCGAGTTCCTGTCGCTCGTCGTACGACAAGTACTCGAGAGCGAGACGACGGAACAGATAGTCCATGATCGATGCTGCGAAACGGATGTCCGGATCGTCGGTCATTCCCGCGGGTTCGAAGCGCATGTTCACGAATGCCTCGACGAAGGCCCTCATGGGCACGCCGTACTGCAGTCCGTAGCTGATGCTCTTTGCGAAGGCGTCCATGATTCCCGACAGTGTCGAGCCCTGCTTGGACACCGTGAGGAACACCTCACCAGGTCGGCCGTCCTCATACTCACCGATCGTGGCGAAACCCTTGCAGTCAGCGACACGGAATTCGAATGTGCGTCCTCGACGGCTGCGGGGCAGCTTCTGTCGCACCGGCTTGGTGATGACGCGCTCCACGATGCGTTCGACTGCACCGCTCACGGCGCCGGCCGGAGATGCATCCTCTGCTCCATCCTTCTTCGCGGTCGACAACGGCTGGCCGACCTTGCAGTTGTCGCGGTAGATCGCAACGGCCTTGAGTCCGAGCTGCCACGAAAGCAAGTGCAATGCCTCGATGTCCTCGACCGTTGCCTCTTCGGGCATGTTCACGGTCTTCGAGATCGCTCCGGAGATGAACGGCTGGACTGCACCCATCATTCGGACGTGTCCCTCATAATGGATCGTGTTGTCGCCCATCGAGCATGCGAACACTGCGACGTGTTCAGCCTTCAAGTGCGGTGCGCCAAGAATCGACTTCTCGGAGTCGATGTAGGCGATGATGTCCTCCACCTGGCGAGGGTCGTAGCCGAGCTTGCGCAGAGCCATCGGAATCGTCTGGTTGACGATGACCATGTTTCCGCCGCCGACGAGCTTCTTCATCTTCACGAGACCGAGGTCTGGCTCGATTCCCGTCGTGTCGCAGTCCATCATCAAGCCAATGGTTCCTGTCGGAGCGAGAACTGTGGCCTGGCTGTTGCGCACGCCGTACTCCTCGCCATCACGAACAGCGATCTCCCAGGATTCCTGGCCGGCTCTCAGCAACTCAACCGGAACGACAGTCTCATCGGCGATCTGGTAGCTGGCATCGCGGTGCATCCGCAGAACGTTGAGCATGTATCGCTCGTTCTCCGAGAAGCCGGCGAAGGGCCCCATACGACTCGACGTGCGGGCACTGGTCGCATACGCATGTCCGGTCATCAGACTCGTCAGCGCAGCGGCCCAAGCTCGTCCCTGATCGGAGTCGTAAGGAAGTCCGAGCGCCATCAACAAGGCACCGAGGTTGGCGTATCCGAGGCCCAGTTGACGGAACTTGCGGCTGTTCTCTCCGATCATCTCCGTCGGATAGTCGGCGCGGCCGACGAGAATCTCCTGGGCGGTGAACATGGTCTCGATTGTGTGCTTATAAGCCTCGACGTCGAAGGTGCCAACTTCATCGAGATACTTGAGCAAGTTGATGGAAGCCAGGTTGCACGCCGAGTTGTCGATGTGCATGTACTCACTGCACGGGTTCGAGCCATTGATCCGACCCGTCGCATGCGCGGTGTGCCACTTGTTGATGGTGGTGTCGAACTGCAGACCAGGATCCGCGCAGTCCCACGATGCCTCGGCGATCTCTCGCCACAAATCGCGAGCGCGTACCGTGCGCACGGGCTCCCCTGTCGTCACGGCACGAAACGACCAGTCACGATCGTCGACGACTGCTTGCATGAAGTCGTCGGTGACACGAACGGAGTTGTTCGCATTCTGGTACTGGATGCTGAAAGCGTCGGCTCCGTCGAGATCCATGTCGAAACCTGCATCGCGGAGCACGCGTGCCTTGCGCTCCTCCTTGGCCTTGCACCAGATGAACTCTTCGATGTCAGGATGGTCGACGTTGAGGATCACCATCTTGGCCGCACGACGAGTCTTGCCACCCGACTTGATCGTGCCAGCGGACGCGTCAGCACCGCGCATGAAGCTCACAGGTCCCGATGCGGTTCCGCCACCCTGCAGCAGTTCGACGCTCGATCGAATCTTCGACAGGTTGATACCCGATCCTGAACCGCCCTTGAAGATCACTCCTTCTTCGCGGTACCAGTTCAAAATGGCGTCCATCTTGTCGTCCACTGCGAGGATGAAGCACGCGCTCGCCTGTTGCGGCACACCCTTGACTCCGATGTTGAACCAGACCGGACTGTTGAACGCGGCACGCTGCGTCACGAGGATGAATTTCAATTCGTCCCGGAACGCGTCCGCTTCGGTCTGGTCCACGAAATAGCCCCCTTCGACTCCCCACGTGGTGATCGTGTCCGCCACACGATCGATCACCTGACGCAGCGACCATTCACGCTCCTCGGTTCCTGGTGTCCCGCGGAAGTATTTCTGAGCAACGATGTTGGTTGCGTTCAACGACCACGTCGTCGGGAATTCGACGCCGAGCTGCTCGAATGCAACCGACCCGTCCTTCCAGTTGGAGATCCTGGCATCTCTCGTTTCCCACTCGACCTGGTCATACGGGTGAGTTCCCGGACCGGTGAAATGGCGACGGATTCCGATGGCGAGACGATCCGGTGCGAGAGACATGTAGGGATTCCTTTTCGATAGATGGCGGTTTGGGTGTTCGGTTCGACTGAATGATTCGCCTGGACCGGCTGAACCGGCTCAGACGACGATGACTATGTCGTCAGTCGAGGAGACACAACATGTGGTGTTTGCGACCCCCCACCGCTTGTGTCACCACAAGAGGTTGTTAGATTACACCAGTGTAGTTACACCCCTGTCAACGATTGTCGATGAAGATTCGATAATTCCTCGCGAAAGTGGACGATCGGGCAGGCGCCTCCGTTCTGGTCGACTCCACAGGCCGCAGATCACTGTTCATTGCTGGCACTGTACGGGCATCCCCCTGTGAGAAGGAAGGGGACAACCCTGTGAATTCACCGATTTCTTCGGGGAAAAGGCTGTGGATGTCTCTGTGGATAGCGCCCCCAATCTGGGGATGAGCGCTGGTCAGGCCCGACGCGCCGATGGGGCTCTCAGTGGGCTGGAACGACCGAGACTGGGATGCCGTTGAGAACCGACGTGCCGGACAAAGGATCGAGAGCCCGATCATCGGTGAGGACGTTCGAGTTCACTCCGGGCTTTTCCGCAGCCACACGCATTGCCGTGCCCGGCTCGGAATGCCCCCACCCATGGGGAAGACTGACGACTCCTGGTCGAATGCCATCGGTGATTTCGATCGGCACCGTGACCGTTCCGACCCGTGACGTCACTGTCGCGCTGGCTCCGTTCGTGAGTCCGAGATCGGCTGCGTCGTCTGGATGAATCAACAGCGAACACGACATCGAACCTTTGGTGAGAACACGCACGTTGTGCATCCACGAGTTGTTCGACTTGAGGTGTCTGCGACCAATGAGAACCAAGCCCCGCCTCGAAGCAGTACGAGCGAAATCGCGAAGTCGATCGACATCGGCGACCAACTCTTCCGGAGCCATTTCGATCGACCCCGACCGCGTCCTGAGTGCCTCGGGAAGTCGAGGCTCGAGCGCCCCGTAGTCGACACCGTGTGGGTTGGCGAGCAACTGTTCGACACTTGCTCCCCCAGGGTTGGAGTCGAAAGCTGCACCATGAGGACCCGTCTGCAGCATGAAGTCGAGCATGCGCGCTGGTCCGCGTCGATTGCTGCGGTCGAGTGCCGCTCGGATCTCCTCGGCATTGCGACCGTGAATCGGCGAAGTCGGATCTCCCACACTGTGTCTCACGAGACCGTCGATCGCCGCATCGTCGACGACCGACGGATCGACATCGGGCCCGAATCCCTGAGCGATCGCTCCGAGCTTTGCGAGGATCTCCCACTCATCGGGTTGGCCGTCATCGAGAGGGAGAACTGCAGGGCTGTAGTTCGCAACATTGCGAATCGCGAACTGCAACAGCAGCACGTCGTAATGGTCTCGCTGCAACTGAGAGGGAACGGGCAAGATCACGTCGGCATGACGCGTCGTTTCGTTGAGATACATGTCGACGCTGATCATCAGTTCGAGACGATCGAGCGCGTCGGCCAACTGCTTCGAATGCGGGGTCGACAACACCGGATTGCCCGCAACCGTGATCAATGCCGCTATCGACTCATCGCCGGCATCGGTGATTTCTTCGGCAAGTGCCGCAGCCGGGTACTCCCCCATCACCTCGGGGTATCCGCTGACTTTGGTTCGTCCACCGCCACGTCCGATTCGAAAACCTGATCCCTTGCCCCCTGGGCCCCGCGTCGTGGGATTGCCGAGGACGGGTCGCGCGAACATCGCCCCTCCCGGTTCGTCGAGATTCCCCGTGAGAACGTTGACCACATCGACGAGCCACGACGTGGTGGTGCCGAACTCGTTCGTCGTCGTGCCGATGCGCCCGTACACGACAGCTGTCGGCGCCTCGGCAAGCTCCCGCGCCACCCGAGTGATCTCCTCTGCAGCCAAACCAGTGGCCGTCTCCACCGACTCTGGGCTGAATGGACGAGACAACTCTTCGATCGTGTCGAGTCCTGACAACAATGGCTTCAAGCGCTCCGTGACCGACACGAGGCCCTCCGCGAACAGGACGTTCACGATGGCCATCAAGAACAGCCCATCCGTCGACGGCGTGATCGCGAGCCACCTGTCGGCTTCCTCGACGGTACGGGTGCGACGCGGGTCGACGACGACGACAGTGCCGCCACGCTCGCGTATCGCCTTGAGCCGGCCCGGAAAATCCGGTGCGGTGCACAGACTTCCATTCGACGCGAACGGATTCGCACCGAGCATCAGCAGGTAATCGGTTCGGTCGAGGTCGGGAACAGCCACACTGACGCCCGTTCCGAACATGTACCCAGCCGCCACTTGTTTGGGCATCTGGTCGACCGTCGATGCACTGAAGCGGCGACGGGTTCCGAGCCCTTGAAGAAGCATTCGGTTGTAGAGCATCGCCGAGAGGCTGTGAGCACCCGGATTGCCGAGATAGACACCGAGAGACTCTCGTCCTCGGCGCTCGATGACGTCCTGCAGACGACCAGCGACCTCGGCCCAAGCCTCGTCCCATTCGATCTCCACGTGGCGCCCATCGCGCTTCACCATCGGTTTGCGAAGCCGGTCTGGATCCTCGTGCAACTGCTTCAACGCTGAACCCTTGGGACAGATGAACCCATGCGAAAAGACGTCCGCCTGGTCTCCTCGGATCCTCGACACCTCCTCACCTGTCGCACCGGGTTTGACCGTGATCTCGAGTCCACATCCGGCCTCACACAACGGGCACGTTCTGTAGGCGATGCGCTCACCGGAGTCGGCACTGGGAGTAGTCGTGGTATTCGTCACACCTCGACCCTAATAGCCCCCACCGGGTGTCGGTTCTGTTCAGCCGACCGGGGATTTGTCGAGCAGTGCTGCCTCGCGTTGGAAGTCCTCGGCCGCATCGAAGTTCTTGTACACGCTGGCGAATCGGATGTACGCAACCTCATCGAGTTCTCGCAATTTGTCGAGAACCGCGAGCCCGATCCGCGTAC
>JBDLRO010000063.1:0-23905 GCA_039800025.1 Actinomycetota bacterium
CGACCAGCACCGCCAGTGCGATCGTGGCGACGGCACCGACGACCGGTCGCAGTGGAGCCCAGGAGATCACACGTCTGGTGGCCGACCGCACGGTGTGCAGGGATCCGATGAACAGTCGAGCAGCCGTTCCTGCGGCGATTCCGACGAGGGCGAGGCGTGCGAACACCCACCAGTCCGTCGACGCGGCAACCGAGATGATCGGCGTCGATCGTCCGAGCCCTTCGACGACGAAGTCCGCAGTGACGGAAGCCATGAGCGCAGGAGCCAGAGCGTCGTATCGAAGTCGCCCTGTCTGTTGCACTTCGAGGGCGAACACAGCTCCGGCGATCGGAACGCCGAAGGCACCCCCGAATGCTCCCGCCATCGCTGCGACCAACATCAGACGGGCGTCGGAAGGTGCGATGCGAAATGGCTTCATGACGAGACTCGCGAGCGATCCCGCGATCTGCAGTGCCGCACCCTCGCGACCGACCGACGCTCCGGTCAGTTGGGCAAGATACGTCGCTCCGAAGATCATCGGCGCCATGCGCGCGGGAACGTCGACGGCATTCGCACGTTCGGAGTCGTCGGCGACGTCCGATGAAATGGCTGTCGGCGGCAGGGATCCGTCGATGACCAGTGAGGTTCCCTTCGCAGCTTCACCACCGGCGTAGTGATAGGTGAGACCGAGCAGAAGTGCCATGACCGGCAGCACATAGATCAGCCAAGCGTGGTCGAGCCGCACGGACGTTGCCTGGTCCAGCGATTCGAACAGCGCCCATGAACCGAGTCCGCTGATGGCGCCGATGACAACCGCTGCCCCGACAATGGCGCAGAAATGGGCTCCCGCATGCAGCCGTTCTCGAAACACGTCGAAACGTTAGTTGTTCGACTTCCGCTGATCGCTCTCACCTTCCTCTTACGTGTCGAGGGCAGACTGGGAAGGTGAATCGTTCGTCGATGTCCCATGGCAAGGTGCTCGTCGTCGACGACGACCCTGCCATCCGAACATCGCTCTCGAGGGCGCTCGCGCTCGAGGGGTATACCGTCGACACTGCTGTCGATGGAAACGCTGCTTTGTCACAGGTCGCCAGTTTCGCACCCGACGTGATCGTTCTCGATCTGATGATGCCCAATGTGGACGGTCTGTCGGTTTGTCGAGTGTTGCGAAGCGAGGGCAACAGGATTCCGATTCTGATGTTGACCGCTCGTACCGAGACCAGTGATCGCGTGGCCGGCCTCGATGCCGGAGCTGACGACTATCTCGGCAAGCCATTCGCTCTCGAGGAGATGCTCGCTCGCGTTCGTGCTCTCATGCGCAGGTGGAAGCAGCCGGGCGACGAATCGGCAGGGGAGATTCTCGAACTCGACGACTTGAGTATCGACATTGCTTCTCGATCGGTTCAGCGTGCCGAACGCCTGATCGATCTGTCGAAGACCGAATTCGATCTTCTCGAGCTGCTCGTTCGCAACAAGGGAATCGTTCTCGACCATTCGACCATCTACGACAGGATCTGGGGGTACGACTTCGGGCCGGATTCGAAGAACCTTGCTGTCTACATCGGCTACATCCGCCGCAAGATCGACACCGAGGGCTCGATTCCCTTGATCCACACGGTGCGGGGTGTCGGGTACGTGGCGCGCTCGAACCGGACCCGACAATTGTGATGACCCAGAAATCGTGAAGGACCAGCAATCATGAAGTTCGGACTGCGCGGAAAGTTGATGCTCCTGCTCGCCGTCATTTCTGCGGCGACCGCACTGTCGGTGGGTTTCGTTTCGTACGAGTCGATGCAGCAGCGGCTGCGCACGGAGATCGATCGATCATTGGTCGACGCCACGAATCGGTTCCTGGATGGACCCAACGGCGCCCGCCGATTTCGCCTCGGTGGTCGCCTGTCGGTCATCATCCCCGAGCGACCCCTCGGCATCGAACAGTACGTGGTTCAAGTCGCATCCGGCGACGGAGAGGTCATCGCTGCGACTCCTGGCGTCACTCTCCCTGTTGTGGCTGTCGATGATGATGCATGGAGACGAGCGCTGGCCGATGGAGCGATCGTGCGAACGGTCACGTCCGCGGAAGGCGACCGATACCGAGTACGGACCGTCGCACTTGCGCTGCCTGGCAATCAGGAACTGATTCTCCAACTCGGTCGTGACTTCTCCGAGACCGACAACGTCCTGTCCGATCTGCGGACTCGGATCCTCGTCATCGGAGCTCTCGTCGTCGTCATTGCAGCACTTGTCGGAGGGGCCATCTCGACCGGGGTCACATCTCGTCTGCGTCGACTCTCGCGTTCGGTCGAACACATCGCGGACACGGGTGACTTGGCCGTCGATCTTTCGGTGGAAGGCCGAGACGAAACGAGTCGCCTTGCAAGATCGTTCCAGGACATGGTGAATGCACTGCACGAGTCGCGGTCTCAACAGCGGCGGCTGGTGCAAGATGCAGGACACGAGCTGCGGACCCCGTTGACGAGTCTGCGGACGAACATCGATGTGCTGCGCCGTCACCCCGATCTGTCCGATGCGGTGCGATCGCAGATTCTGACCGACCTCGATCAGGACATCACAGAACTGCGCGACTTGGTCGAGGAGATCGTCACTCTCGCCGCTCAGTTCGATCCATCCGCGATCGAGTCCGAGCCGATCGAGACGCTTGTGCTCGGGGATCTGGTTACCGGCGTCGTCGAACGTGTTCGTCGTCGGACTGGTCGCAACATCACCGTCGAGGTCGACGATTCGATGGTCTCGGTGAGGCCGATGGCCATCGAACGAGCGGTTTCCAATCTTCTCGACAATGCAGTGAAATTCGATTCGACCGAGGGGTTGATCGAAGTGATTGTCGATGCGGGAGCGGTGATCGTGCGCGATCGCGGACCGGGAATCCCCGAATCAGACCTCGAGGCGGTCTTCGCGCGATTTCATCGATCTCCACAAGCCAGGTCGCAGCCGGGGTCAGGACTCGGTCTGTCGATCGTCGCTGATGCAGCTCTCGCCCACGGGGGAGGACACTTTGCGCGTCCGCGTGAAGGCGGTGGAGCCGAGGTCGGGTTCTGGATCCCACTCGCCACTCGGTGATTCTCACTCGACTCTCACCCTCATCAGGTTCGGCTCTCACTTGCGCCGGGCAGATTGAGAGTCGAGAGCGAAGGACCGAGCAATTCCATCGCTCTCGACCACGAAACGACATCACCGCTTGGGTGGCGATCAATTGAATCGACGCTCTGGCGGAGATCGATAGAAGGGACACACCATGAACACGAACAAGAACTCTTTCGAAGAGTCCGGAGAAGACTCCGAGGTCCGAGGATCGAAGCGGACATCGCGACGAGCCGGGGCGGGAATCGCAGCCGGTCTCCTCGCTGCAGTCGGGCTCGGGCTCGCTGTTCAGTCGCCGATCAGCGCTGCGCAGGTGAACGATTCGCCCAGTGGCGCGCAGATCCCTTGGGACGACTCCGATTCCGCCGACGGCTCGGCTGACGACGTGACTCCCGAACGCGATCCGATGCGGGACGGCGGACGACACGACCATTCCAATGGACGTCCCGGTGCACATCGGGACGGACATCGTGGCGGTCCGCGTGACGGCAGTGCTCGAGACGAGAAGAGAATGGGCGGTCCGCGTGAACTGATCGCCTTGGCCGCAGAGACGTTGGGAATCACACCTGCAGAACTCATGGCCGAGTTGAAGGCTGGGAAGTCGGTTGCCGATGTGGCATCCGATCGGAATGTCCCGGTTCAAGATGTCATCGATGCGCTCGTCGATGAAGTCGTCAGCAACGCAACCGAGAGAATCACCGAACTCGTGAATCGCAAGCCTCAGACGCCGGGGAGTGACACACCCGAATCCTAGGATGAGTCCGGTATGAGTCGAGACGAACGTGACGACGACGAAGTTCTCGACCCGGCACCATTCGCGGCCCGAGCACGATCGGCCCCTGTGAACGACGGCTTCTCTCTCGAAGGGTTGAACCCCATCCAGAGGGAGGCCGTCGAACACGTGGAGGGCCCATTACTCGTCGTCGCCGGAGCCGGCAGCGGCAAGACGAGGGTTCTGACCCACAGGATCGCCCACCTGATTATCCGCCACGGAGTTCATCCGATGAACATTCTGGCGATCACCTTCACCAACAAGGCTGCCGGTGAGATGAAGCACCGTGTCGAGGTTCTCATCGGTCCAGTGGCCCGATCGATGTGGGTGTCGACCTTCCACAGCGCGTGTGTTCGCATTTTGAGGTCTCATGCAGAAGCAATCGGCTATCCGAAGACCTTCAGCATCTACGACCAAGCGGATGCCCAGCGACTCACGGGTTATGTGATCAGAGATCTCGGTTTCGACAACAAGCGATTCACCCCCCGTGCGGTGCACGCTGCGATCTCGAATTGGAAGAACGAACTGGTCACACCTGAATTGGCAGCGGAGCAGGCTTCGCACATCTTCGAACGCAAGCACGCAGAGATCTACCGCGAATACCAGGACCGCCTTCGGCGAGCGGGCGCCATGGACTTCGACGATCTGCTCGTGAACGTGGTGCGACTCTTCCGACTGAACCCCGGGATTCTCGGGTCGTATCAGGACCGGTTCCAGTACATCCTGGTCGACGAGTACCAGGACACGAACGTCGCTCAGAACGAGATCGTGCTGATGCTCGGAGCGCGTCACAAGAATGTATGTGTGGTCGGCGACACCGACCAGTCGATCTACGCTTTCCGCGGTGCCGACCTGCGCAACATTCATCAATTCGAAGATGCATTCGACGAAGTCACCGTTGTCGTCCTCGAACAGAACTACCGCAGCACACAGACGATTCTGGACGCTGCCAACGCAGTGATCTCGCGCAACTTCGCGCGCAAGCCGAAGGAGTTGTGGACGGACTCGGGTCCGGGAGACAAGATCGTGCGCTATCACGCGCAAGATGAAGGCGATGAGGCCACGTTCGTCTCGAGGACACTCGAATCCCTGCATCGAGCGGGTCGTCCGTGGTCCGAGATGGCGGTGTTCTACCGAACCAATCCCCAGAGTAGAATTCTCGAAGAGGTCCTCATCCGTTTCGGGGTTCCGTACAAGGTCGTCGGCGGTACTCGCTTCTACGACCGACGCGAGATCAAAGATGCCGTTGCCTACCTGCGGGCAGTCATCAATCCGGCCGATGAAGTCAGCATCAAGCGAATCCTGAACACGCCCAAGAGGGGAGTGGGAGACACGAGTGTCGCCAAACTCGACCTCTTCGCCAAGGAGAACGGGATCAGCTTCTTCGAGGCATTGCGAAAGGCAACGCATGCCGGTGTCTCGGGTCCGGCACGTCGCGGTATCGAATCCTTGATCAGTTCGGTGGACGAGGTCGCGACCCAGGAGGCGCAGACTCCTGAGGCATTGCTGAATGCAATTCTGGAGAAGTCCGGCTACCTCGCGGATCTCGAAGCCGAACATTCGATCGAGGCCGACGGACGTCGTGAGAACATCGAGGCCCTCTTGGCGTCGGCCCGCGAATTCGCGCGTATCGACGAATTCTTGGAGCAAGTGTCGTTGTACACGGACACGGACGAGCTCGGTGAGGACGACAAAGTCGTGCTGATGACACTTCATGCCGCAAAGGGTCTCGAATTCCCGGTTGTCTTCATCATCGGAGTCGAGGAAGGGCTCTTTCCCCATGCGAGAGCCTTCACCGACGCCTCGGAACTCGAAGAGGAGCGCCGCCTCGCGTATGTGGGGATCACTCGAGCACAGGAGAAGTTGTACGTCTCCCATGCGTGGTCGCGGAGCCAATTCGGCGCGACTCAGTACAACCCGCCGTCGAGATTCCTCGATGAGATACCCGATGAACTCGTCGAACACGAGGGCGATGTCCGAACCCGAACGACGTCGCAGCGGCGCAGAGCCGATGAGGGTCGCCGCTCATTCGGATCTTTCGATCCAGATGACGAATATCGCGAACGACAAGTCGATGCAGCGATGTCGGCCGGCCGCTCTGCGACCGGACCCAAGCCTTCGCAGGCTCATGAGCTCGGCCTGAGAATCGGCGACAGTGTTGAACATGCAGTTTTCGGCGAGGGTGTGATCATCGACATCACTGGGTCCGGAGAGGACGTCGAGGCAGTCGTGAACTTCCGTGAGCGGGGTCGAAAGCACCTGATCCTCGCTTGGGCTCCGCTCAAGAAGATCTGATGGCTCCCTTCAAGAAGATCTGACGACGACGAGATCTGCGTCGAGATCTGTTCGTGCGGCGGTTGGCAGTCGAAATACCGTTCGATGCCTGTCCGAGTGCCGGACTTGGGACATGAAAGCGTCCCTATTGGTCGAAAGCTTGACCGGAAACACGTGGAAAGCTGCCGAGCTCATCGCCGCCAATCTCGAGCACGAGAAATGGGACATCCTCGGCTTGAACCCCCTGCGCAGTCCGGATCACAGTGTGTTGCAGGCGAGTGACGTCGTTCTGATCGGGACCTGGGTGCACGGTGCCTTCGTGTTCGCTCAGGCGCCGTGGGGCGACGCTGCGATCCGGAACCTGCCGTCACTGGCCGGCAAGAAGGTCGCGAACTTCTGCACTTTCGCTCTCAATCCGGGGCGCACTCTCGACATCATGGCGTCGTCTGCGGGAATTCTCGGAGCCGACGTGATCGGCGGTCTCGCACTCCATCGGTCGAAGTTGGCACAGCACACCGAAGAGCTCGCCGCACGTCTCACCGACGCGCTTGCGTCGAGCCGCTGATCCGGTCAGACCGGAGCGTCGACGGCGCGCTGAGCGCCTGCGACCGGCAGGTTGTCCCACATGTCTGCCAGAAGTTCCGAACGCAGAGAAGCACGTGACGGATCGTCCCAGAGGTTGACCTCTTGAAGTGGATCGCTAGCGAGATCGTAGAGTTCGCCTTCGGAGCCATCGTGAACGGTTCCGGGCAAACAGGCTGTGGCGATCCAGCCGTCGCGGCAGATCGTTCGCATGCGGACGATCTTGCCGAAGAGAACACTGTCCCATTCCGTGAGAACTCTCTCGTGGCCGAGGTCGGAGGACTCCTCGTGCGATGTCGGCAGGCGCTCAGCTTCGGTGTACGCCGGTCGGTCGAGGCCGGCGATATGGCTGAACGTCGCAGCGAGTGAGACGTGTCCGACCGGTGCCTCGATGTCAGCGGGTGCCACGCCTGCACTCGGTGCGGGCCTCCAGATCAGCGGAACTCGCATCAGCGAGTCGACGTGATACGGACCCTTGAACAGAAGTCCGTAGTCCCCTTGGAGTTCGCCGTGATCGGTGGAGTAGATGACGTCGGTGTCGGCGCCCCAGCCGCGTGATTCGACGTGTTCCATCAGCCTGCCGACACCTTCGTCGATGAGTTCGTTCTCGATGTGTGTGAGAGCGTTGACTTCACGGATCTGGTCGGGTGTGAGAGTGCTGGGCACCCAGCGGGCCGGTGCTTCGTAGTTGGACACGAATTTGCCGTCGTACCACATGCGCCAATGTCGCGGCTTGTGATCGAGCACCTT
This sequence comes from Actinomycetota bacterium, assembly GCA_039800025.1. Taxonomy (GTDB): domain Bacteria; phylum Actinomycetota; class Acidimicrobiia; order Acidimicrobiales; family Ilumatobacteraceae; genus Casp-actino8. The sequence continues at coordinate 7,460 of JBDLRO010000063.1, forward strand.
TTCCCGTGCACTCGAATCGGCGTGGTATGCGTCCGGAAGATCGAGGTCGCGCCAGTCGACTCGATGTCGTTCCGACGCTGGCGGATCCCATGGATGATGCGGATCGGGGAAACTGACCCAGCAGAACCAGTCCGCATCCGATGAAAGGGTGTCGAGCCACGCAATCGCACGATCGACGACCCAGTCGGTGTGGTACCACTCACGCGGAATCGGGTTGTCATGAGCTTGCGGAGCCCGTGTATCTCCGCCTCCTTCGGCGCTGACTTGGAGTTCCATGTCGAGAACTCGGTAGTACATCGCAGCGGCTTCCGGATGGTTGCGCAGGAGCCATTGGGCGTAGTGAAACGGTCCGGTCGCACCGTGGCTTGCGCTTTCCATGTGGTCGAAGCCGCGATGGAGTCGACCATCGTGGATGTGGTTGAACTCGCCATGGACACCCAGCTGATTCTCGGTGAATCGCAGGAACGGATCGAGAAACGGCTCGAAGTGGGCTTTGCCGATCAGCGCCGTCGTGTAACCCGCATCTCTGAGAGTGGCCGCAACGCTCGGGGCTTCGATCGGGAGGGGAACCCCGTTCATCCATACTCCGTGTGTTGCGACATGCTGACCGGTGATCATCGTCGAACGGGACGGCATGCAGACCACGCTTTGGGGGTGCGCTCGTCGATAGTTGATTCCTTCGGACGCCAGTCTGTCGATGTTCGGAGTGCGCGCGACACGACCTCCGTTGCAGCCGAGAGCGTCGTAGCGCTGTTGGTCCGTTGTGATGAAGAGGATCTTTCGTCCCATCACTGTGCTCCTGTTCGTCGAGTGCCGGAAATGCTGGTAGCGAAAGCATCCTTCAGTTTTTGCAGACCCTCGCCTGCTGCTCCGGCGATGACGAGCGCCATGACCTCAGGATCGAGATCCGTCGAGTAGACGACGAGGCAGCGGCTGTCGCCATCGGCGATGACGTCGACAGTGCCGAGGTGGGACTTGATGATCGGGTTGTTGATGATCGAGTACTGGAAGCGACGCAGGTCGTGGTCGAGGGTGACGATCTGCTCCTCGAATCGCAGTCCACTCGCCAGAGTGATCCAGCGTTTCGTCGGGGGAAGGTCCGCATCCCCGTCGTCTCGCAAGACTTCGCATCCGGTGATCGGAAACCACTCGTTCAGTCGGGCGGGATCACCCACCAGAGCCCACACCTCCTCGGCGGGAGCTTCGATGAAGATGTGTCGGCGAACGGTGCCCATCCCGCCGACTCTAATATCCCTGAAGTTTCATGACTACTGCCACTATTTGAAAACCGTGCGTCTGGGGCTCACTTCGAGGGCGCAGAGCCATGTGAATCTCGGTCCGCGGGGTACGCCCGTCCTTCGAGGTGCTGATGCCCTACGATTTGGGCGTGATCGAACCCGAGACGACTGAGCCCGGTGCTGGTGAATCCGAGCCCAAGGCGGGAAATTCCGTCTTCAAGCAGAAGGGTCCATTCATCATCGTGTCGGTTGCTGCGGTCCTCGCAGCTTGCTTCGTCGCCTTCGGGTACTTCACGAGCGACGAAGAAGTCATCCTCGAGGCTCCCACCACGACTGCTCTCGAGACCATCGAGGAGCCGGTGAGCGACATCGCGTATCCGTTGTCCTTCACCGAGGCGAAGGCGCAGGGTTCGGTGGACACCATCGATTGGGGTGATCAATGCGACACCGAGACCGGCCGGCTCGCTGTCCCCGATTTCTTCGCACCGGAGTGCATGGCGCCTTTCCTCGGCGACAACGGAGGCTCGACGAGCACCGGCGTCGGACCCGAGACGATCAAGGTCGTTCTCTACCAGGTCGCGGACAACGACCCGATCCGCACGCATTTGTACCGGACTGTCCGTATCGATGACACCGGTGAGCAGCAGGTGCTGGCTCTGACCGACTTCATGGAGTACTACCGGACGTATTACGAGTTCTACGGTCGATCCATCGAGCTCGTGACGTATCAGAGCAAGGGTGCAGCGAACGACGAGGCGGTGGCGCGTGCTGATGCGCAGAGAATCGCCGAGCAGATCAAACCTTTCGCCGTCATCGGCGGTCCTGCACTGACGAATGCGTTCGCCGAGGAGATGTTCGCACGAAAGATCATCTGCATCGACTGTGGAACCGGCAGCACCCAGTGGTTCAAGGATCGCAACCCGTACGTGTGGAGCACAGATGCTTCGGGAACACAGAAGCAGATCCAACTGGTGGAGTTCGTCCAGAAACATCTGGCTGGCAAGCCAGCTGTCTACACGACTGAGGACTTGCGCGAGACGCCGCGAGTCTTCGGTCATGTGTATCTCGATCGCGGTCCCGAGTCGAACCTGCTCGGTGAACAGCTGATCGGTCGTCTCGAAGCAGCTGGTGCGCGCCCCGTCGAAACGATTCCGTACACCCTCGAACCGGAGAAGATGGCCGAGAAGGCGACGGAGATCATCACCAAGTTGAAAGCCGCAGGAGTCACCACCGTCATCTTGACGACGGATCCCGTCACTCCTCGGGAGTTGACACGGGAGGCATCGGCGCAGGAGTACTTCCCGGAGTGGGTCGTCGCCGCTGCACCGCTGGTCGATTCGACCTTGTACGGACGAGCGTACGACCCGCGCCAGTGGACCCATGCATTCGGTGTCACGAATCGCGCAGTGCGCGCAAATGCGGAGTCAGGAAACTATCGGGCGTTGTACGAGTGGTACATGGGTCGTTCACCGTATGCAGATGAGACCATCGAGTGGATCGTGCCGCCGTTCGCCTTCTTGATGGAGGCGATCCATCGAGCGGGTCCGAATCTGAACGCGGAAACGTTTGCAAGTTCACTGCGCACCGTCGCGACGCGACCGGCGACGAGCCAACCGTTCTACCGATGGGGCGATCACGCGATCTGGGAGGACGGAGACTTCTCGGGCATCGAGGACGCAGCATTGTTCTGGTGGGACACGTCTGCTCCGGGGCCGGACGAACGTCGTCGCATCGGGCAGGGCATGGTGCGCATCGCGGATGCCGGCAAGCGGTATCTGCCCGGCGAATGGCCTCTTGAAGAACGTCTCTTCATTGTCGAGGGATCGGTGACGATATTCACCGCGGTCCCGGCGGGAGAGGAAGTTCCCAGCTATCCGAGTCCGGCTGGACCGGTATCGGAGGGAATGGCTCCTCTACCGGATTCGATACCGGACTCGGTTCCCGACTCGACGGATCCGACATCGTCGTCTTCGTCGTCGACATCGTCTCCGGGTGCCGCATCGGGAGACTTCCCCGAGGGCTGATCCGTCAGTCGAGACACCAATCCACGGGTTCGAGACCGAGTTCCTCGAGGGCCGTGTTGGTGCGTGAGAACGGTTGCGAACCGAAGAATCCGTTGTGAGCCGACAGCGGTGACGGATGAGCAGATTCGATGACGACGTGGCGGGTCGTGTCGATCAGACCTTTTTTGCGACGCGATGACGCGCCCCACAACACGAAGACAACTCCGGACGACGTCCTGTTCACCACCTCGATCACCTTGTCCGTGAAGGTTTCCCAGCCGCGGCCCTGATGTGATGCTGCCTCTCCTGCGCGCACAGTGAGAGTCGTGTTGAGCAGCAGGACACCGGACGTCGCCCACTTCTCGAGCGATCCGCTGCGAGGGATCGGACATCCGATGTCGTTGTGGAGTTCCTGGAAAATGTTGCGAAGCGATGGCGGGATCGCGACTCCGGGACGAACCGAGAAACTCAGGCCGTGAGCCTGGCCCGGTCCGTGATAAGGGTCCTGTCCGAGGATCACTACTTTGGTCCGAGCAAGCGATGTGAGGTGGAAAGCCGTGAAGACATCCGGTTCGGGCGGGTACACCGGTCCCTGCTGTCGCTCGCGGGCGACGAAGGCTTGGAGTTCCTTCCAATACGGCTCGGTGAATTCCGAGCGCAACACCGGGTTCCAGTCCGTCGTCGTCACCGGACAAGTCTGCCGTGATAGATGCCGATGGGGGAGTGAATAGCCTGAGGTCGTGGCACCACCCGATGATTCTCGAGACGAGGAGATCCGCAGGTCGGGCAACGTCTTCGTGTCGTCGTGGAACGGACTAACCCGGGTGCACCTGGCGAGTACGCCGACTCCGCTCGAGCCGAGTGTGCTGCTTCCAGGAGGCGTGCGACTGTGGATCAAGCGTGACGACCTGACCGGACTCGCGCTCGGCGGTAACAAGGCGCGCAAACTCGAATTCCTCTGCGGTGAAGCTCTCGATGCGGAAGCAGATTGCCTGATCACGGTCGGTGCGAGCCAGTCCAATCACTGTCGGATGACGGCAGCTGCTGGAGCGATGATGGGAGTCGAAACCCATCTCGTGCTGTCGGGTGACCGACCCGCGCGATTCACGGGAAACCAGTTGCTGTCCGATCGACTCGGCGCACATCAGCACTTCAATGGTGCACCGCCGGAACTGTGGGGAGTTCTCGAAATCTCCCGCGAGGAACTCACAGAGGAACTGGAGTCGCAGGGACTGAGGACATTCTCGATTCCGATCGGCGGTTCGACACCTCGGGGAGCGCTCGGCTACGTCGTCGCATTCGAAGAGCTGATGCAGCAATGCGATTCACTCTCGATGCGACCTGCTTCGATCGTGGTGACATCGTCGAGTGGCGGCACCCATGCGGGTCTCGTGGCTGGTCGGGCATGGTTGCGGTTCCTCGACCCCACGCGCCACCTTCCCGAGATCATTGCAGTCGGAGTGGCCAAAGGCGTGGTGAATGGCAAACCTTCGATCGTCGATCTGGCTCGGAACGCACTCGAACTTGCGAGACTGCCCGGAATCGTTCGCGAGGAAGATGTCGTGATCGCGCGAGATTGGCTGGGCCCGGATTATGCGGTCCCAACACCCGAATCGCGTGCCGCCCAGGACTGGGCTGCCAGGTTCGCAGGGATCCTCCTCGACGACGTGTACACGGCAAAGGGGATGGCGGGCCTCCTCGGACTTCTCGACCGGGGTCATTGGACCGAAGGGGATGATGTCGTCTTCATACACACCGGCGGTCATCCGGAGATCTTCGCAGCCGACTCTGACAGCGTTCGATAGATGACGCTTCTGATGGCCGTCGGACGGCTGGATCTTGCCGAACTCAGTTAGCGTTCCGACCATGGCTGATCAGATTCTGGATGTCGACCTCCTGGCTTTCGAGAATGGCTCGACCGAGGAACGTCGCGCAGTCGTCGATGGTGTGAGGCGAAGTCTCGCCACCGGTTTCGTCTACACGAGCAGTGATCTTTCCGAAGATTTGCTCGATACTGCGTACGGGATGTTGCGCGAATTCTTCTCGCTCGACCAAGAGACCAAGATGCGCTTCATTGCTGAGGGATCTCACGGCCAAACCGGGTACACCGGTCTCCTCGTCGAAACCGCAGCGAGCAGCGACAGCCCGGATTGGAAGGAGATGCTGAATTGGTCGTCTCCCATTCCCTCCGGACATCCGCTTCGGCGCCGCTTTCCCAATTCCTACCCGGAGCAGCTACTTCCCGATGCTGCCGTTCCGGGGATCTCCAAGGTTCTGTACGAATTCCATGACGCGATTGCCGATCTGCAGAGGCGATTCCTTCGGATCATTGCTGTCGGAATCGGATGTCACGAGACGTTCTTCGACGACATGGTGACCGATGGTCCGACTCTGACCCGAGCGATTCGGTATCCCTCGATGATGGACGCACCCGAGGGCGGCCACATCTGGGCGGGGGCTCACGGCGACATCAATCTCATCACGGCACTTCCTCGTGCGACCGCCCCTGGACTTCAAGTCGAAGTGGACGGAACGTGGATCGATGCGATTCCCCCGGATGGGAAGGTCATCATCAACACCGGAATCATGCTCGAGAGGCTCACCAACGGAGTGCTGCCTGTCGGCTGGCACCGTGTCATCGCGGCACCCGGCTATGACGAAGAGCGGTACAGCGTCGTTCAGTTCTGCCATCCTCGACCCTGGACGATGCTGGCGCCCGTCCCTGCATGCTGCACCGATGGGAATCCCCCGCGCTACTCGACCATCAGCGCAGCGGATGCATTGGATGAGGTTCTGTATCAGATCAATCTCGTCGAGGATGCTCGCCGCGTGGTCGACTGATGACGGATCCGAGGGAGCTGGCACTCGCAATCGATATCGGCGGCAGCAAGATCGCCGTCGGTCTCGTGACGCGTCGCGGTGAACTTCTCGATCGCGACATGGTCAGAACCGACACGGACAAGAATGCGTCGGGCCTTCTCGACAGCCTGAAGTTGCTCATCGATCGGCAGATCGGACGAGCTGCCGAGCGACACAACGGTCATGTCGTCGTGGCCGGAATCGGCTCGGCAGGCCCGATCGAGCCGAATTGCGAACGGATCGCGCCGATCAACATCCCGGCATGGAAGAACTTTCCGCTCCGATCCGAAGTCGAAAAGATGGTGCGCGTGCCGGTGTTCGGAAATCTCGATGCGAAGGCATTTGCGCTCGCCGAAGGATGGCTCGGCTCGGCCAAGGGTGAATCGAACTTTCTCGGCATGGTGGTGAGCACCGGGGTCGGCGGTGGCATCGTGATCGATGGCCGCCTGCTGGAAGGTGCGACCGGCAATGCCGGTCACATCGGCCATGTGATCGTCCAGCCGGATGGCCATCGCTGTGGTTGTGGTGCACGCGGTTGTCTCGAAGCCGAAGCCTCTGGAACTGCAATCGAAGCCATCTCGGGTCGTTCGCCGACTCAGCCGTCCTATGAGACCATGCAGCGGACCGGCAAGATGGTCGGTATCGCAGTCGCCAGCATCTGCAATCTCTTCGATCTCAAAGTTGCCGTCGTCGGCGGTGGTGTTGCCCTCGGATTCGGTCCGACGTTCTTTCACGCGGCGCAGAACGTTCTCGACGATCATTGTCGACTCGGGTTCACGAAGGGTGCCCGGATCATGCCGGCTCGACTCGGGGATCAGAGTCCGCTCATCGGGGCAGCTGCGATCGGCTGGCGCGGCCTCAACTCGGCGGGTGTGTGAAGTCGGTTTGTAGTCAACCGCCCAGGCGCCGATACAGAAATTCTGCAGGCCCTTGTCCCACTCGACGATGCCACCAGGATCCAGCAGCGATGGCGAAGATCCAATAGGCGACGGCGAGGCCGATCGATGATGCGATACCAGTCCCCGTGGACCAGCCGAACCATTCGACGAATGCGTAGTAGAAGAGGACGTGACCGAGATATAGCGTCAGGCTCAATTGTCCAGCCCGTTGCAGTGCAATGGTTGCAACGTGGGATCGAGCCCTCTCGGCTGACGCGAAGACGAGCGCAATTGCGACGACGGCGATGGCCAGCGTCGACACGATGTAGGCCAGTCCGCGCTCATCGGGCTGCATCGAAATGAGGACGTGGACGACTGCACGTGAGTCGACGTCGAAGGTACGGATGATGCTGACGATGAGATACGTCACCGCGATGATCGCTGCACCGGTGATGACAATCGGCCGCCAACGAGCGCGGATCCCCTCGAGGTGGCGACCGCAGATCATCCCTGCGATCAGGAACGACATCCACGGGAGAACTGGGTGGGTGTACCCGAGAAAAGAGCGTGCGAGAAAATCCTGGAGCGATTCGATGTTCGGTGGACTGACCCACGCCGTTCCATCGCCATCGAGAAGTCTCGATCTGCGCCAGATCGAAACCACAAGCGTTGCTGCGACATCGGCGAGGCCGATCACGATCAGGTGCGCGGTTCGCACATGGAAGATGAATGCTGCAATGACGAAGAACACCCCGTAGTAGAACAGGATCGTTCCCGGCCATGCCATGTCGAGAAAGTATCCGCCGAGCAGGAGAATCGAACCTCTGCGCACGAGTCGCAAGCGCGTCTCGATCATCGATGATCGTTCGACGCTGACGCGAGCCGATTCGGTGAGCATGGTGACGCCGATTCCCGCCACGACGACGAAGGCAGCAGCGAAACGGGTCGACAGAACGCCGGTGCGAATATCGAAGAGACGATCGATGAACGACCCGGGAAACTCCGACTGATTCGGATAGCTGATCATGCCGTGGAAGTTCATCAGCACGACACCGAACAAGGCCATGGCTCTCGCAACATCGAGGCCGATCAGCCGATGTGCTCCGCCACGCGTCCGACCAGATGGTGGTCGATCGAAGGCAGAGCTCATGTCCAGTGCACGATGTCGACGTGTGTCATCGTCAGCGGACGTTGAACGTCGACGGCTTCCCCGACCGATGGGCATACCTGCTCCGCGGGGATGATGCACATCGACGTGTGCATGTGCGGGGCCTCCAATAGTGCAAGACGCTGGCGTGCGTAATGGAAAGGACTGAGCCCTCCGTCGAGCGGGGCGACGCCATGGGCGGAGCCGCATCCGATGATCACGAGTCGATCGCCTCGTCGGACGGGTCGTCCTCGGTATCCGGCGATCGAATCGGTCTCGATCGTGCGGACGTCGAGGACGTCGGCGCTCAAGGACAACTCCTTCTTGTCACCGTGCCACAGTGAGGTACCCACTCGCAGGTTCCACGTCCTGTCGGGGTGGGTCGCACGCAAGATGTCGTACTCGCTCTCGTCCAGATGGCTGACGTAGATCGGCAGGTCCCGATGGATCGATCCGATCAGCGATTCGATCTCGCGCCGATGGTCTGCATTCGAACCGTGCAGAGGAGGATGAATCGAGACTCCGGCAACGACGAGACCCTTGTGACGACACAGCCAGATCGCGTCGTCGACCGTGTCGGCATCGACCCCGTAGCGGTTCATCGTCGATCTGACTTTCACGACGACTCGTCGCTGACCCGAGCCGGTGGCCGCGGCCTCCACATGTGTCGGGGAACCAACCGTCAGAATTGCGTTGTCGCGCAATCCGTCGGGAACGACGAGGGCAGGCGTGAGAACGAGCGCGGAATAGTTCGAGGGAACCGAGTCCACTTCGTAGACCGTGCCAACGGCCATCATCGGGGCAAGGAGCGCGGCCCTCTCTGCGAGCCACTCCCTGCCGAATCCGTAGCCGTTGCCCTTGACGACGGGGACGAATCCTTCGATCCGGGCCGCCATCGCATCGACTCGGCGATTCCATGCCGCCGAATCGACAGTCAGGGTCAAGGTCACACGACGACGATAGCGAGGGAGCCTGGGAGCGGCGTGTCGAGCATGAAGGAGGTCATGGGGGAGGAGGTCGCGGCGACGATGGAAATACGACTTGTTTAGTCGGGAATTGGGCACTAGCCTGCGGAGCATGTCGAAGCGAATATTCGGTTTTCCCGAGACCGTCAACGAGACGTCGGCCCGTTTGGTGGCCTTCGGTGTCGTGGTGCAGTCGGTCCTTTTTCTCGTGATCAGGGAATGGTGGGTGCTCGTGCCCCTGGCCTATGGCTTCGTTGCCCGCGTCGCAGCAGGTCCGAAGTTCAGCCCTCTCGGTCTCACCGTGACCAAGATTCTCACGCCAGCGTTGACGCGGGCGACGGGCGCCCCGGGTCGCATCGTTCCGGGGCCGCCGAAGCGGTTCGCCCAGGCGATCGGCGTTCTCTTTTCGGTCTCGGCACTGGTTGCATCACTTGCGGGTGCGACGACTGTGGCCGTCGTCGTGATCGTCGGATTGACTGCCGCCGCCAGTTTGGAAGCCTTCGTCGGCTACTGCCTCGGGTGCGCGATCTTCGCCCAGTTGATGCGCTTCGGAGTCATTCCCGAGTCCGTGTGCGAGGACTGCAATGACATCTCCCGGCGGCTGGCCGCCAACACCGAGGAGTCTCGGCTCAGTCGAAGCGTGGTCTGAGGCAGTCGGACTTCCTGGTCGAAATCGCGCCGGTCCATACGCCCGCTCCATACGCGATGTCGTCTCCGAGTTTGGCGACGGTCGAACGCATGGGATCGAGGGAACGATCGCCTCGTCGACTTCCATGATCTCCTCGTAGCGGTGCCGGATCGATCGCGCGACTGAAAACGTAGATGCCGAAAAGTTGCCGGAGCCGTTTCGAGACAGCGCACGCTGCGATGGTGATCGGCCACCAAGTTCGACACGCTGCCTTGAGCGTCGTTCGAGCAGCGAAGAGGTGTCCTCGACCCGCGATTCGCCAAGCCAACGACCATCGGTCAGGAACGTCTCCAAGCCGTTGTGCAAGTCTCACGACCGTCGAAGCGGCGACACCCGCAGCGACGACCGGATGTCCGCTGAGTGCGAGCGAGACGACGACGGCACTCCAGGAGTTCATGCGCAAGGGTCGCGTCGCGCCCGGATGACGGGCCTCGAGATGCGCCGCTGCAGTGCCGTAGTGGAAGCGCTGTCGAAGGAGCGACGACCAGTTCGGTCTCGGGTCGTGCAACAGAACGACAGACGGCTCGTAACGGCAGATCAGCCCAGCCTCATGGGCTCTCCAGACCAAGTCGACGTCTTCGCCGTATCTCAGACTCTCGTCGAAGCCGTTCAGGTCTCCAAACGACTGAAGCCGAATCAGCAGCGCTGCGGAGGGAACATAGGACAGTCTGGACCCAGGAGCTACTCGAGCCGGCTCGGAACCCATGTCGAGGGGAGAGTTGTCGACCTCATAGCGTTCGAGTCTCGTCGTTCCTGGTTTGCTCATGACCCGAGGTGCAACGATGGCTGTTCGCGGATCGCGGAAGTGGAACAGAAGAGATGACCATCCCGGTGAGGACTCCGTCGGAGTCGGACATGTGATGTCGTGATCGACGAAGAGAACGAACTCCGTTCGTACTTCGCGCAGGGCGGTGTTGCGAGCTGCTGCGGGTCCGAGGGCGGAGTCGTTGCGAACGATACGTGCACGCGGGATGCCGTCGAGCGGTCTCGGAGAAGCGTCATCGACGACGACGATGTCTGCGACGTCGGGTAATGAAGCCACGAGGTCGCGCAGCGTTTCCACATCGTGAACATGGGCGGGAATGACGACGGTGACATCGTCGAGAGTCGGAAGGCCTGGCATGTCGACATCCGGTACCGGATGGATAGCGCCAGCTTCCATGAGCCGAACCTGCAGTGAATTCGTCGTCGCGTCGACGTCATCTCCTGCTTCGAGATGATCGAGAAATGTCGAAGCAGAAGCTGTGAGACGAAAGATCCGCACAGGCGATCCCGCGGCAACAGTCTCACCACGTGCGTGGGAGCGTCTCCACCACGTCGGGTCGATTCGATATCTCACGATTCAGGACTTCACGATTCAGGACTTCACGATTCAGGACTTCACGATTCAGGACGTCGAGATGTTGATCGCTCGCTTCGCCAGCGCGAGACGGCTTCGACGAGGTCGTTCTCCCACGTCGACAGCAGGAGCCGGCCGAGATCCGCGTCGGCTCGTCGGGGGTCTCCGAGGACTCCTGATGGACTCACACCCTTGACGCCCGTGGCTCGCAGATCGGGGAGGATGTCGGCCAGGTGAGGGGCTGGTGCGCAACGGATCTCCTCGACGCGCACGGACAGCGGTTCGAGAGCGAGCATGACCGACGTCTCGACATAGCCGGCATGCGAGTCGTTCGGATCGACGAGCGGAGGCGACCAGACGAGAACCAAATGGTGCTCACCCATGAGGCGATCACGCGCCTGCTCGAGATACTCGGTGTTTCCGCCGTGCCCGTTGACGATCAGCACACCGGCTGCCCACTCGGCGGATCGTACGAGTTCGACCATCATGTCGACGACCACGCGACCGCCGATGGACAGAGTCCCTGCAAAGCCGGCGTGTTCCCCGCTGGACGACACAGCGATCGTCGGCCCCCGCACGATGTCCGGGTTGGCCGCTGCGAGACGGGCCACCAACGCTTCGGCTATGCGAGTGTCTGTGTCGAGTGGAAGATGAGGTCCGTGCTGTTCCCAGGATCCGAGAGGCACGGCCAGGATCGGTGCAGTCATTCTCTCGATGTCTCCACTCGTGGGAGTCGTGAACTGAGAATTCATGACGTGCATCGGATGTCCGCACGGCGGTTCATGCCGTGTAGCCCCAGTCGCGCAGTCGTTCGAGAATCAACTCGGCCGCACGCCGGGGGTCGAGCTCCACGGGATCGGCGCTGATCTTCGGACTCGCAGATTCGGTCACCGATCGAACCCGATCGAGTGGAGTGGTTCCCGTCGGAGCGGGAATGACGCGGGCACGAGGTCGATAGGGCTTCTCGATGGGAGGTTCGACGGGGACGAGGGCACTTGCCACCACCTCGATCGGCTGTGACTGCGCGGACAATGAGCGGCCGAGCGACGCGCGCCGGAGTCGGACGACTGACCCCTCTACGGACAGAACCGAGGTCGAGATCACACGTGATCGTTCTCGCCGTCCTCCATCGAGTCGTCGCACGACGTCCAACGGGAATGCACCGCTGTTCCCGAAATCGACTCGAATGAGACCGAGTGATTGTTCGAGACCGAGGTGGGCTGCCAAGAATGCCGGAAATGCTCCAGAGCCGCGGTCTGCGGAGTAGTCGCCGCACCAGATGAGGCTGATCGCACCGAGTGCCGACAGGGTTCGAGCCGCAGCAGAGGCCCCATCCTTCGTCGACACATCGGATGGAGTGTCGATGCGAATCGCCCGATGGGCTCCACATGCAAGGGCATCACGCAGAACCTTGTCAGCACTCTGCGGTCCGACGGTCACAGCGACCACGTCGTCACCTGTTGCCTCTGCGGTGCGCAGACCGAACTCGAGTGCAGCCTGATCAGCTGCCGACATTTCGCCGAAGCGCTCATCTGCAGCCGGATCACCGGTGAGTCGAGGGGGCGCCCATTTGACGCAGACCACGACGCTGGAGGAGGAAGTGGACATCGATGAACTCATGGTGACTCAGGTGCGGTGGAAGACGATGCCGAAGCCGCCTTCGGGGTACGTCCAGGTGATCGCTCCCTCGCGGTTGCAGACCATGTAGCACGTACCGCATTCGAAGCAGTTCTCGTAATTGAACAAGATGCCGCCATCACTCGTGGGAACGAAGAGATTTGCGGGACAGGCCACGACGCATTCGCGAGTGGTACAGCCTCGACACGAATCGCCATTGACGGTGATATGGGCACGCTCATGGATGCGGAATTCGGCGGTGCCAATGCGTTCGTCGAAAGGAATCGACGACCATGCTGCGTCACCGTCGAGGATCGGCGCTGACGTCTTCTTGTCGGGCGCGGATTTCTTGTCGAGCCTGGGCTTCTTGTCGAGCCTGGACTTCTTGTCGAGAATGGTCATCAGCCGAATCCTCTCATGCCGATCCAGCCGTCACGAAGCAGATGCCGGAGTTTGATACCCGCCCGCTTTCGTTCCTCGCGGACGATTCGACGCAGACCGGGCTTGGCACGGGGATTGTCCACCTGGAACATCCGCTGCAGAACCGATGTCACGAATCCGGGGTAGGAGTGCTGGACGCGATCGGACAGGACGAGCTCGGGTATGTTGCGCAACTTGCGATGATCCTGGAGAACGAATGAGTCGTTCAGGGAGTCCGTGTAGCGCTTCAAGAATCGTGCTGATGCATCGTTGGCTTCATGGCTGGCCACTGCTGTACGACCCGCGTACATGCCGCTTGCCATGGCGAAGTTCACTCCTTCGAGCCATATCCCTGCGGCGAGACACATCGCAGCCGCATCCCCTGCGACCATCAGGCCATCGGCTGTCATCTTCGGCATCATCTTCAAACCGGCTTCGGGAATCACGTGGGCGGAATACTCGAGGATCTCGGACCCCTCGATCAACGGCGCAATTGCCGGATGGCGTTTCAACTGGCCAATGATCTCTTCGGGTCGCGTGGACTGTCCTGCGAGCTTGGACAACTTCAATACGACTCCGAGTGAGACGGTGTCGGAGTTCGTGTAGATGAATCCTCCTCCGTTGACACCGGAAGTTCCCCCGAGAATTTCGATGTCGACACCTTCGTCGTCACGGACGCCGAAGCGCTCGTCGATGACCTCACGAGGAAGAGACAATGTCTCCTTGACCCCGAGAGTGAAGTGGGACGAATCCATCGGCGGATAGAGGTCTGCCTGTTTGGCGAGGAAACTGTTGACGCCGTCGCAGGCGATGACGAGCGGCGCGCGCAATTCACCGTCGGGTCGATCAGTTGCGATTCCGATGACACGACCGGCTTCATCTCGCAGGAGGGACGTCACCGTCGTCGAACAGAGCAATGTCGCACCTGCTCGGACAGCCTGGTCCGCGAGCCAGTTGTCGAAGTCGGGGCGATAGGCAGTTGCTCCGTTGTACGGCGGGCGGCCCCACGAATTGCCGCGGTATTCGATGTTGAGAGCGCCGGCGTCCGACAGCAACATCGTGGAGCGCTTCACGACCCAACGTTGAATCGGGGCAGTGGTCCACCATTCGGGAACGAGTTCGTCGAGAATACGCGGGTAGACGACCCCTCCATACATGTTCTTGCTTCCCGGGAATGGACCGCGTTCGACGAGGATCACCTCGAGTCCACCGAGGGCAGCTGCCAGAGCCGCGCACGATCCCGCCGGTCCGGCGCCGACGACGATCACATCTGCATCGTTGGCGACCTTCACTGAGCCTCCCCGGATTCGAACAACAGGATTTCGAGAGCGTCGAGAACTTCGTTCGCATCGGCGACGATCGCCACATCGGAGATCTGCATCATCGGACAATGTGCATCGGTATTGACGCTGATGATGTGTTCGGGATGACCGAGACCACTCGTGTGTTGGACCGCGCCGCTGATCCCGAAGGAGATGTACAAGTCCGGGTCGACGACGACTCCAGTGGTGCCGATCTGACGATTGTGCTCGGCCCAACCGCGGTCGGTGATGACTCGCGTGACTCCCATTGATGCACCGAGCCATCCGGCGATGCGTTGCAGTTGACCGAATGCGCCGGAATCGACAAGGCCGGCGCCACCACCGAGAATGCGAGGCGCTTCTGCAAGGTCCATCGTGGAAGCATCGGGGGGTTGGATCTCGATGTGTTGCACTGCGCGCGCGGAGGTCGAAGCCGGTGTGCTCGGCGGCTGTGGGATCTCGATGATGTCGGCACGATCGCCTTCTGCATCGGAGAGCGGATCCGCTCCACGTATACCGATCTGCAATGTGGCGACGAACGGTGACTGTGGGTGGATGTCCGACAAGAACAAGCCGCCTCTGCGAGAAACGGTCACGGACCCATCGGACACCCGGGTTGCTCCGGCGTGGAATTCGCGTTCGAGGACGTATGCGAGGTGCGGTGCGAGATCTCGTCCGTCGGGGCTCGCAGGAAGAACGATCGCCTCGCGGTCATGCACGGCACGCAACTGTGTCTCGGTTTCGGGGCGGTCATTGCCTTTCCAGACGTTGCGCAAACACTCTGCAACGACGGATGCCACGGCCGAAACTGGCAGATGCGACGAGGCGACGTCACACGTCCACACGACACGGGCGAACCGACGAACATCGACGATGGCTTCTGCCACGTTCGAGCCGACCAGCATCACCCGACGGTCTGCTTCACAGATGGCCTCGTCGAAACCTGCGGGCAGGGCTCCGTCCCGGACGAGGATCACCGCAATCATGATCTGTCAGATTACGCCGACTTGCGGCAAGGTCCCTGACTGGGACAGGTCGATCAGGAGCGTTCGAGAGTTTTTTCGATGTCAGAGAGGGCTTTCACGATTCGGTCGGTCTCGGTGCGGTTTTCGTGCACCAGCCGGACGAGCCAGAATCGCATGAAGCGGGCAATCGAATACCGTACGAACAGAGCGGTCCCAGCGACGACGAGCACGAGTCCGACGAGAGTGCCCGTCGCGAGATAGGCGATCTGGTCGGCTGCGATAGCGGTGCCACTCGCCTGGAAGCCGCCGTAGACGGCGAGGCCGACTCCGGTAACGAGTGCCACGACTCCGAGCGTCAGCAGCCAGCGCTCACGGTCGGATCGAGCACCGCGCAACTTCATGGCTGCGATTTCCTCCGTGAACGTTTGGATTCGATCTTCGTTCATGACACTGTCCCTTCTTCAAGATCCAAGATACGCACCAGCGAGAACGTCATCGCCGATTTCCGCTGCCCGCCCCGAAGCCTTGACCACACCGTCTGAGAGGAGGACGGCAAGGTCTGCGACGCCGAGCACCGTATGCGCGAACTGCTCGACGATGACGATCGACACGCCTTCGGCTGCGATGAGAGCGAGGTGATGGT
This sequence comes from Actinomycetota bacterium, assembly GCA_039800025.1. Classification (GTDB taxonomy): domain Bacteria; phylum Actinomycetota; class Acidimicrobiia; order Acidimicrobiales; family Ilumatobacteraceae; genus Casp-actino8. The sequence goes on from JBDLRO010000063.1 coordinate 23,523, forward strand.
AGAGCTCGGAGACCACGATCGGTGCCAAGCCCATCGAGAGCTCGTCCACGAGGAGAATGACCGGATCGGTGGCGAGAGCACGCGCGAGTGACAGCATCTGCTGCTCCCCGCCGGACATCGTTCCGGCGATCTGCATACGACGATCTGCGAGGCGCGGAAAGCGTGAATACGTGCGCTCTTCGATGACAGCGAGCTTGTGCCCTCCGAACGTGGCCATGATGAGGTTCTCGCGAACGGTCAGATTCGGGAAGATGCCGCGACCCTCGGGAACCGTGCACAATCCGACGCGGGCGAGAGCACTCGCTGATGCACCGGTGACATTTCGTCCACCGACGATGACCTTGCCCAATGTCGGTCGCATGAGACCGCTCGCAACCTTGATC
>JBDLRO010000064.1:0-6200 GCA_039800025.1 Actinomycetota bacterium
CGTTCGACCGTCGGCACGATCACCGAGGTCTACGACTACTTGCGCCTGCTCTACGCGCGAATCGGCGTTCAGCACTGTCCGAAGGATGGGAAGCGCCTGTCGCGTCAGACGCCCCAGCAGATCGTCGATCGTGTCCTCACCTTGGCTGAAGGAACTCGCTTCCAAGTTCTCGCCCCGGTCGTGCGCAGTCGAAAAGGCAATTACGACACACTCCTGAACGACCTGGCCGGACAGGGTTTCGTTCGTGCTCGTGTCGACGGGGAACTCGTGGACATCGCCGAATTTCTCGGGCGTGATGAGAAGCTGGCGCGCTACGAGCAGCACACGATCGACATCGTCATCGACCGCCTCGTGCGAAAGGATGGCATCGAGCGTCGTTTGACCGACAGTCTCGAGACCGCGCTCAAGCTCGCAGAGGGCGTGGCGATGATTGAAATCGTCGGACGGGACGATGAGGACAACGAGTCCTTGACGTTCAGCCAACATCTGGCATGTCCGACGTGTGGCGTCTCCTACGACGAACCAGCTCCGCGAAATTTTTCGTTCAACTCTCCATTCGGTGCATGCGAGACGTGTGACGGGCTGGGCACGACGTTCGAAGTCGATCCGGAACTCGTCATCCCCGATCCGGATCTTGCATTGTCGGAGGGGGCAATTGCCCCGTGGCGGAGTGCGACGACCGGCTTCTTCACGCGGGTTCTCGAATCGGTCGCAGTCGACAACAACATCGATCTCGACAAGCCCTGGGGGAAGCTCCCAGCAAAGGCACAAAAGATCGTTCTTCACGGTCTTCCGGGAAACCTTACGGTCAAGTTCAAGAATCGTTACGGGCGAGCGCGCCAGTTCAATACGTCGTTCGAGGGCATCATCCCGTGGATCAAGCGTCGCCACGAGAGCGCCGAGAGCGATTGGAGCCGAGAGCAGTACGAGAGTTACATGCGGCTCGTTCCGTGTACCGCGTGTCAGGGCGCGCGCCTCAAGCCCGCAACTCTCTCCGTCACGATCAACGACAAGAACATCTCCGAAGTCTGTGATCTTCCGATCGGGGAGTCTGCGAAGTTTCTCGCAGAACTCGAGCTCAGCGACCGAGATCGCATCATCGCCGAACGCGTCGTGAAGGAGATCAACGCTCGCCTCGGATTTCTCCTCGATGTCGGACTGGACTACTTGAGTCTTTCGAGATCTGCGGGCACATTGGCAGGTGGCGAGGCTCAGCGGATCAGACTTGCGAGTCAGATCGGCTCCGGTCTCGTCGGCACTCTGTACGTTCTCGATGAACCGTCGATCGGCTTGCATCAGCGTGACAATCGGCGGCTCATCGACACGTTGTTGCGACTCCGCGACCTGGGAAACACGGTCCTCGTGGTCGAACACGACGAGGAGACCATTCGCGAATGCGATTGGATCGTCGATATCGGACCGGGTGCGGGCGAGCACGGTGGCGAGGTGGTCTACAGCGGACCGGTTGCCGGTATCGCCAAGTCGAAGGCTTCGGTGACCGGCCAATACCTGTCGGGCAAGAAGTCGATTCCCGTGCCCCAGCAGCGGCGCTCTCCGGGTGACGCGTGGCTGGAGATCGTGGGCGCGCGTGAACACAATCTGCGAGACATCACGGCACGGATTCCGCTCGGATGTTTCGTTGCGGTCACGGGCGTCTCGGGCAGCGGGAAGAGCACCCTCGTGCGCGACATCTTGCTGCCCGTCCTGATGCAGAGGATCTACAAGTCGAAGGAGGCTCCGGGCAAGCACAAGTCGGTCAAGGGCGTCGAGCATCTCGACAAGATCATCGATATGGATCAGTCGCCGATCGGTCGGACGCCGAGATCGAACCCCGCGACCTACACGGGTGTATTCGACAACATCCGCAAGCTCTTCGCCACGACTGCCGAAGCAAAGGTTCGCGGTTACATGCCAGGTCGATTCTCGTTCAACGTCTCGGGTGGACGGTGTGAGGCGTGCTCGGGGGACGGCAATATCAAGATCGAGATGCATTTTCTCCCTGACGTGTACGTGCCGTGCGAAGTGTGCCATGGCGCGAGGTACAACCGCGACACGCTCGACATCACGTTCAAGGGGAAGAACATCGCCGATGTTCTCAACATGCCGATAGCCGAGGCAGTGGAGTTCTTCACCAATCAGCCAGCGATCGCCAGACACATGCAGACTCTCGTGGATGTGGGTCTCGGTTACGTGCGGCTCGGTCAATCGGCGCCGACGCTGTCCGGTGGTGAGGCGCAAAGAGTGAAGTTGGCAGCGGAACTGGCGAAGCGCAGTACTGGCCACACGATCTACCTTCTCGACGAGCCGACGACGGGACTTCACTTCGAGGACGTTCGACGCTTGCTCACCGTGCTCTCGCGCCTCGTCGATCAGGGCAATACCGTGCTCGTGATCGAGCACAACTTGGACGTCATCAAGACAGCAGACTGGTTGATCGACCTCGGACCCGAAGGGGGATCGGGTGGAGGCATGGTCATTGCTGAGGGTGCACCGGAGACAGTGGCGGCAGTCGAGGCGAGCTACACCGGGCGCTTCTTGAGAGACTTGCTCTCGTGAGGTCTGGCTCGTGACAGCGTCGCCTCCCGATCTCGATCTCGAGCGACTGCAGAGGCGGACGATCACGTCGCTACGGTTGATGCAGATACCCGGTCAGGCTGCTGTCGCGGGTGTGGTTGCGGTAGTCGCTCTTCTCGCGTCCGATCTCGTCGGCTCCGACAGACTGGCGGGAGTCGGTAATGCGGGTGCAACGTTCGGCGCCGCATTGATGGCAGTTCCGTTGGCGTCGATGATGCGCAGACGAGGTCGTCGACCCGCACTCGTTTCCGCGTTCGCCGTCGGGTCTCTCGGTGCGGCAGTCGCTGCGTTCGGCGGTGAAATCGAATCGCTGAGCGTCTTCATTCTCGGCATGTTGATGTTCGGTTCGGGTCAGGCAGGTGCGTTGCAGAGCAGATATACCGCTGCCGATCTTGCGCCGGTCGAGAGCAAGGCATCGGCGATTTCGTCGGTGGTGTGGGTGGGAACTCTCGGCGCGGCGTTCGGTCCTTTGCTCACTCCGTGGGAAAAGGACCTGGCAGAGTTCATCGGCCTCTCTGCTCTCGTCGGCCCGTTCGTCGCTGCATCGATCTTCTTTGCCGTGTCGGCGCTCGTCGCTTGGATCCGTTTGAGACCGGACCCGCTCGTCATCAGCGGCGGAATCCATTCGCTCGGGACATCGATTCCTCTACGGCGACAAGTTCGCGAATCCATCACCGCCATTCGTGAGTCGCATTTGGCGATGGTGGGCGTGACTGCGATGGTCATCTCGCAGGCGACGATGGTGGCCGTGATGACCATGACGCCTCCTCACATGAAGGACCATGGTCATGCGGATCTGTCAGCCCCAGTAGTCGCGCTCCACATCGTCGGCATGTACGGGTTCTCTCCCTGGATCGGCCGATTCACGGATCGGGTCGGACGTTTGCGCGCCATCGAGATCGGAGCCGTCGTTCTCGGAGGGGGGATCGTGTCGACGGTGATCGCTGGGTACGTGCCAGCTCTGATGTTCGTCGGTCTGTTGTTGCTCGGTGTCGGTTGGAGCATCGGTCTGATCGCGGGAACGACACTCGTGAGCGAATCCGTTCGGGCGGAGACCAAAGTGGAGGTCCAGGGGACCGCCGATCTTGCGATGAGCTTCTTCGGCGGAGCTGCGGCGTTCGCATCGGGTTTCGTGAAGCAGTCCTTCGGCTTCCACCTCCTCGCTGATTCGTCCGCAATTCTCGCCGGCATGCTGCTCGTCATCGTGTGGTCGACGCGTGTGCGAGTCCGATCTCGCTCCATCGCCTAGTTCCGAGATGATCACCAAGCCCGCGTCCATTCCCGACTCGCCCGGGTCCTACTTGTTCAAGGACGCCCAGGGTCGTGTGATCTACGTGGGTAAGGCCTCGAGTCTGCGACAGCGACTTGCGAACTATTTTCAGGATCCATCTCAACTGCATCCTCGTACGGCACAGATGGTGGCCACGGCCGTGTCAGTCGAATGGGTCACGGTGCGCAACGAGGTCGAGGCTCTGATCCTCGAATACAACCTGATCAAGGAACATCGCCCGCGTTTCAACATCCGCCTGCGTGACGACAAGAGCTATCCGATGTTGGCTGTCACTGTCGACGAGGAATGGCCTCGGGCCGTGGTGATGCGCGGACAGAAGCGCAAGGGGACGAGATATTTCGGCCCCTACCCCCACTCTCATGCCATTCGAGAGACGCTGGACCTCCTCCTTCGCACCTTTCCGATTCGCACGTGCAGTCAAGGCAAGTTCAACCAGCACCTGCGTCTCGGTCGTCCTTGTCTGCTTTTCCACATCGAGAAGTGCAGTGGACCATGTGTGGGAGAGGTGAATGCGGACGACTACTCGCAGATGGTGAGCGAGTTCTGTCGTTTCCTCGAAGGTGAGACCGACGATGTCGTCGATCGTCTGCGCAACGACATGGAGGAGGCCTCCAAAGCCCTCGAGTTCGAGCGGGCGGCGCGTCTTCGAGATCGGCTGCAGTCGGTCGGTCGAGCGATGGAGAAGCAGCAGATCGTCGGGGAGAAGGACGAAGACATCGACGTCATCGGCGTGTGCGATGACGAACTCGAGGCAGCGATACAGGTCTTCTATGTTCGCAATGGCCGCGTCGTCGGCCGAAAAGGCTTCATCTTCGACAAGGTCGAGGATCTACCTGCAGAGCGTCTGGCTGATCAGATCCTCGAGTTGCTGTACGGCGAAGAGCCTGTACAGGGGATCCCGAAAGTTGTTCTCATGCCATTGTCGCCTCTCAATGTGGCGACGTACGAGGAGTGGCTCTCGACCATGCGAACGTCGCGTGTGGAGATCCGCATACCCCAGCGTGGGCCAAAGCGAGAATTGCTCGAGCTCGCGACTCGCAATGCGACCGAAGAGTTCCATCGTCACAAGATGCGTCGCTCGAGTGATCACAACAGTCGAAGCAGGGCTTTGACCGAACTTCAAGAGATCTTGCGCCTTCCCGAGGCGCCGTTGCGCATCGAGTGCTACGACATGGCTCATTTGCAAGGCACCGACTACGTCGGTTCGATGGTCGTACTCGAAGACGGCATTCCTGCAAAGCGCGAGTACCGCCGCTTCAAGGTGAAGAACGTTGCCGGGAACGACGACTACGCAGCCATGGAGGAAGTACTGACACGGCGACTTCAGGCATACCTCGAAGATCAGGACCGGGCTTTGGACTCTGCTCTCGTGACCTCCGAGAGCGGTGAAGACGCTCAGCCGGTGGAGAAGAAGCCTGGAAAGTTCTCCTATCCGCCCCAGTTGTTGCTCGTCGACGGTGGTAAGGGTCAACTCGCGGTGGCGGAGCGTGTGGTGCGATCGCTCGGCCTCGCGGATGAGATTCCCGTTGCAGCTCTTGCCAAGAGATTCGAAGAGGTGTACGTGCCGGGACGTTCCGAACCCGTGGACGTTCCTCGCGGCAGCGAGGCTCTGTTCATGTTGCAGCGCATTCGCGACGAGGCTCATCGTTTCGCGAATGCGTATCACCGGGAGTTGCGGAACAAGCGCATGGTGGCGAGTTCTCTCGACGGCATCGAAGGGCTCGGCGAGGCACGTCGCAAGCGATTGGTTCAGACGATGGGAGGAGTCAAAGCGGTCAAAGCCGCATCGCTGGAAGAGCTACTCGCTGTGACCTGGCTCCCCGACGATGTGGCGCGCGCGGTGTATACGCATTTTCATCCGGATTGAGCCGATTCAGCCGATTCGTCGAACTCTCACTCGCGTCGAATCACGAGACGAGAGGGAGAACGTCGGTGGCGAATCGCTCGTACATCTCACGTCGGGCAGACGGTGTCGCGCCGAGGGCGAAGTCGGGAATGATGATCTCATCGAAGCCAGCTTCGCCATAGGACGCCAGAGCAGCAGCGATCTGGTGTGCATCGCCGACGATCATGGGGCGCTCCGCTGAGGCCCTCTCCGCGAACTTCTTCGCCGTGGCAGCGTCGTCGACGAGGAAGAACAACGCTTGTGCCGACGTCCTGAGAGTCGCTGGGTCACGATCGATCGACTCACATGCTCGACGGATCGTTGCGAGTCGTTCCGAGGCGCCCTTCACGTCGCCCCATGTGTTCCACTCTTCGGCGTGCATGGCGGTGATACGAGACATGCGCGGACCGCCCGTGCCGACGAGGATGGGGAGCGGGTTCTGAATCGGAC
>JBDLRO010000065.1:0-4478 GCA_039800025.1 Actinomycetota bacterium
GCTACGGACTCAGCGATGCGAGCGATCTCAGGGATGAGTTGAATCCCGCTTGCTCCTGTACCGATGACCGCCACGCGCTTTCCGCTGAGGTCGACATCCGATCGCCACTGCGCAGAGTGGAACATGGGACCTTCGAATGACGACATACCCGAAATGTCGGGGATTTTCGGACGGTTCAGCTGTCCGACCGCGCTGATCACGGCATCCGCGTGCACGACACGACGAGCGCCAGAGTCCGCATCGCGCAGCGAGATCTCCCAACGCGACGTGTCGGAGCACCACGTGAGTCCCTCGACTTCGGTGTTGAACGACGTACGGTCCCGAAGCCCGAATCGCTCGGCGCAGGCGCGGAAGTAATCGAGGAGCACTTCCTGAGGCGAGAAGTGATACGGCCAATCGTGTCGCTGGGCGAACGAATAGCTGTAGACGTGATTGGATGAGTCGACCCGGCACCCCGGGTATGTGTTCTCGAGCCACGTACCGCCCACATCAGCGTTCTTCTCGATGATCTCGAAGCTCACCCCGGCCTGCTCGAGGCGGTGAGCCATGACGATCCCCGACATGCCTGCACCGATGACAGCGACATGGAAATTTCGGTCGGGCGCAATCTCTTCCTTGCGCCACGAGGGTCGGCGAAGGTCTTCGCCTGTCACGGACAGCTCTTCGAGCATCAGCGGCACGTACTCGTTTCCGACATCCGTGCCAACAGCGAACGACATGATCGTCACGAGATCTTCTCGCGAACAGGGGCGAGTTTCCCGGCCGTCTCGATACGCACGCAGGACGTCGGATGCCATCGCTCTGATGTCCGCCTGCTGCCGAGGCGTAAGTCCCCCCTGTTCCTGAGCTGCCAACGACGGGTCAGGACGGAGGTCGTCGCGCAGTATCGACAAGTCTCCCGTCAGATGCGCAAGCGCAGGGAGCAACGCCGTCAACTGCGCCTGATCCAGTGCTTGCTCGATCTCACTGTCGGTGGCCTCGAACCTCATGATCCCCCTCCGTCCACACAGCAACTCTCGCGCGCTCGAGTCTTCGGCTTCCGCTCCCCCTGGAATCCGAAAGTTCCGCGGAGCCCGATTATCCTCGCATCGTGACCGATGCGCGAGAAACTCCCCGTGCCGGAATCGTAGTACCCGTTGCGGAACTGGCCCCTGTTCTCGACTTCCTCACCGAGTCGATCGGGTTTCTCGTGGAAGACATCTTCCCTGCAGACGATCCACGGTGTTGCACCGTCTTCGGATTCGGCTGTCGCGTCCATCTTGAACATGGCACTCCCCAGCCGACGGTCATTCGTCTCGGGACGACGGATTCAGAACTTCTGCGTCGCGGGGTGGCTCATGGACCGGACGGCTTGTCCGTCGAATTCCGCGACGCTGCACCGAAGCTCGATCTGCCCCCATTGGCCAGTTCGTTCTCGCTGACTCACGCGGCTGATTCCTGGCACACCGGGCGAGCAGGCATGAACTATCGCGACCTCGTTCCAGACCGCCAAGGTGGCGCAGTCATCGCCTCTCATATTCGTATCCCCGGAGCGGGTCCGGTCCGCGATTACGTGCATTTCCATGACATCGCATTTCAGTTGATCTTCTGCAGGCGAGGCCAGGTGACCGTTGTGTACGAGGATCAGGGTGAGCCATTCGTCCTCGCCGCAGGAGACTGCGTCACCCAGCCTCCGCAGATTCGCCATCGAGTTCTCGAGAGTTCAGATGATCTCGAAGTGATCGAAATCGGCTACCCAGCCGAACACATCACCCGCGCCGACGCATCGGTGTCCCTGCCGACGTCCATGCTCGATCCGTCTCGCTCCTGGGCTGGTCAGACGTTCGTCCACCATCGACGTTCCGAGGCATCACCTGAGGTCATCGCAGCAGGTGTCACCCGCATAGACACGGGAATATCTGTTGGGACGCGCGATCTCGCTGATGTCTGGCAGATCGATATCGAAGCAACGACGTGGGAATGTCCGAAGTCTGCCGACAAGGAGTTCGTCCTACTCGTCGCTCTCGACGGAAATGGTGATGTGCGAGTCGACGGGGAAGATGAATCTCGAGAGTGCTCACTTGCGCCGGCTTCCGCTCTGGTCGTTCCCGTCGGACATCGAGCGACCGTGACATCATCCGGTCGACTATCTCTGCTGCAGGTTCGAATTCGAACGACCTGACGAGGTCTCTACTGGCGCCCCATTGCGCTGCGCTCCTCGGAGGCCCTCAGTTCCTTTTCGGCCTCTGCAGTGGGCGAGACGAGTTGGATCTCGACATACTCGAGATCGCCACTGAACGGGTACCCGTCCTTGCGGTTTCCATAGGCTTGCGCAACTGGAGATCCGTGGTCGTATCCGACACTCGGTCCGACACTCGACATCGTGCGCATCACGAATGGCACTTCGACCTCTCCACACTGTTGACCGTCGATGAGAAGGCGTACGACACCGTTGCGACCCAGCCGGCGGAACTCGATTCCCACCACCGAATCGCCTTCAGGAACTGGCTTCGACGACGTCGCCACATGGTGCTCGCCGAAGCAGTTGTAATCGAACATCAAGCGACCGTCGTGGACGAAGATGCTGATACCCGAATTCTCGGTACCCGATGCGTAGATGACCCCATTGTCCTGAGAACCGCGGTGAACTCGAGCCGACAGATCCCAACTCCGACCGCCGATCGGTGCCGACGCCTGAGCCGGGAGCGGTGACATCGGAGGCCGGTAGACGTAGCGGCGAGATGACGGGTGAATCGTTCGATCCTCGAAGCGAGCACCGAACAATTCGACGCCGCGGTCGTCGAGAGGAAGCACGCCCTCTCGCTCGGCTTCTTCCCACCACAAATCGATCAACGACCGGAGCCGCTCTGGTTCGACTTCGGCCAGGTCGTTCACCTCGGATCGGTCGACGGCGACGTGATAGAGCTCCCAGCGATCGTCGTCGAACGATGTTCCCATCTGATGACGCGTCACGGCCTTCCAACCATTGCTGTAGATCGCCCGGTGACCGACCATCTCGAAATACTGCACGGTCTTGCGCGATGGTGCACCCGCATCGACGAACGAATACGCGAGTGATGTCCCCGTGACCGGCATCTGTTCGTATCCCCGGTACACCTCGGGAGGCGTCACGCCGAGGATGTCGTAGACGGTCGGCACGAGATCGTTGACGTGGTGGAACTGATCCCGTATCTCTCCCCGAGCATCGATCCCCCGAGGCCAACTGACGATCAGGGGAACGTGGACACCTCCCTCGTGAACGTTCTGCTTGTACCACTTGAAGGGCGTATTGCCGGCTTGTGCCCATCCCCAGGGATAGTTGGAATGGCTGTGCGGCCCGCCGATCTCGTCGATACGAGCGATCGCCTCATCTGGAGTCTCGATCACGAAGTTGAAGAACTTCATCTCGTGCAGGACGCCGAACGGTCCGCCTTCTTGGCTTGCTCCATTGTCCGCGAGGAGCACGAAGATCGTGTTGTCGGCAACTCCGAGGTTCTCCAGTCCCGCTCGCAAACGTCCGATCTGATCGTCCGTGTGATCGAGGAATGCAGCGAATGCCTCCTGCAAGCGGCAGGCCAGCCTCTTCTGATTGTCGGACAACGAGTCCCACGGCTCGACACCAGGGTTCCGCGGAGCGAGTTCGGTCTCTGGAGGAATCACTCCGAGACGCTTCTGGTTCTCGAACCAGCGCTCTCTGACGACGTCCCAGCCCTCGTCGAACGCTCCTCGATACTTGTCGAGATAGCGACGCGGTGCCTGATGGGGAGCATGCGTTGCTCCGAGAGCGAAGTACATGAAGAACGGACGATCGGGTCGGATCGACAGGGAATCGTGCATGAAGCCGATCGCCTTGTCGACAAGGTCTTCGGTGAGGTGATAGCCATCCTCCGGACCAGCGGGCGGGTCGACGAAGTGATTGTCGTAGACGAGCTCGGGATGGAATTGATCGGTCTCACCGTCGAGGAATCCGTAGTAGCGATCGAAGCCTCGTTGAAGCGGCCACTGATCGTAGGGGCCAGCTGCTGAAGCATCGGTCATCGGACAGAGATGCCACTTGCCGAGCGCGAATGTGGCGTACCCCTCGTCACGGAGGACCTCGGCGATCGTGGCGGCGTTGTTCGAGATACTGCCGCGCATGTGCGGAAAGCCAGTTGAGAAATTGGAGATGCCGCGCATGCCGACTGCATGGTGATTTCGTCCGGTGAGAAGAGACGCACGAGTGGGCGAACACAGGGGGGTGACGTGGAAATTCGTGTACCGCAAGCCCTGATCAGCGAGAGCGTCGATATTCGGAGTGTCGATCGTCGAGCCGTAGCAGCCGAACTGGGAAAAGCCGAGATCGTCGAACAGGACGAAGATGACGTTCGGCGCCGACTCTCCAGGGTGTTTGCGGGTCGGCCAGTGAGGCACCGACTCAGCAACGGTTCGACCGATGGTGCCTTGGAATCCTTCGTAATCCTTCATCCCCTGCCAATCCTTCCCCGGACTCGAAACGAGAA
>JBDLRO010000066.1:0-2834 GCA_039800025.1 Actinomycetota bacterium
CCAGGTCGCTTTTCAGACTCTCCATGAACTGAGTCGGATCAGCAATCTCGTTCTGCCAGTCGATGATTCTGTTGAGCCAATCGATGTCGGGAGTTTCCTGGTCATCCTTGTACGCCCAATGAGCCGCGACACCCCACTCGGCACGCTGATGCATCTCCCGAGTGCGAATCTGAATTTCGAGTGGCTTTCCTGCAGGCCCGATCACCGTCGTGTGAAGACTTTGGTACATGTTGAACTTCGGCATTGCGACGTAGTCCTTGAAGCGTCCGAGCACGGGCTTCCAGTGACCGTGAATGCATCCGAGCGCTGCATAGCAGTCCTTCACCGAATCGACGACGACTCTGATTGCGATGATGTCGAAGATCTCATCGAACTCCTTGCCCTTTTGCATCATCTTTTCGTAGATGCTCCACAAGTGCTTGCCCCGCCCGGTGATGTCGGCTTGGACGTTCACGCCCGCGAGAAAGCTGCGGACCTCGGCCATCGCTCGCGCCAGATAGATGTCACGCTCAGGACTACGACTGCTCACCAAGTGGTCGAGTTCTGCATACCGCTTCGGATACAGCGAGGCGAAGGACAGGTCTTCGAGCTGCTGTTTCATCCCTTGCATTCCGAGGCGATGTGCCAACGGGGCGTAGATGTCGAGAGTCTCGTTGGCGATCCGCTGCTGCTTGTCGATCGGCATCGCAGCGATCGTTCTCATGTTGTGAAGCCGATCAGCGAGCTTGATGATCAGCACTCGCAGGTCCTTGGCCATCGCCACGAGCATCTTGCGCATCGTCGCCGCCTGCTGGGCCTCCTTCGAATCGAACTGGAGGCGATCGAGTTTGGTCACTCCATCCACGATTCGGGCAACATCGTGTCCGAACTGGAGTTCGACGTCAGCGAGGGTCACCTCAGTGTCCTCCACCGCGTCGTGGAGGAGAGCAGCCGCCACCGTCGTCTCGTCCAGTCCGATATCGGCCACGATCTTGGCCACGGCGACCGGATGGTTGATGTAGCCCTCGCCGCTTCGACGAGTCTGATTGACGTGTGCAGCTCTCGCCGTCTCGAAGGCTTTGGTCATCAAGAAGGTCGTCGACCTGGGATGCTGGCGACGGAACGAGTTGAGGACCGGACTCAACTCGTCGACGGGCGAACTGTGCTGACGACGCCAGGGAAGAAGTCTCGTCACAGTCGCCACAGGTGCATTATCGCACGAGAACTGCGAAATTCCGGTCGATCAGCTGCGGTTCGAATCCCAGGGGCACTGCGAACTGCGGGGAATCCACACGACCAGAGTCAGTATCGAAACAAGGATTCGACGCGGACATCTCCCAGTCGGCTGCGGCCCTCGAGTCGTTCGATCTCGATGAGAACTGCAAGAGCGACGATTTCGCCACCCAATGCCGTGACCAGTCGACAGGTGGCTGCCGCAGTCCCACCGGTTGCGAGAACGTCGTCGACGACCAGGATCCGCTCATCGGGGTGGATCGCATCACGATGCATCTCCAGCTTGTCGCTGCCATATTCGAGTTGGTACTCCTCGCGCACCACTGCCCAGGGGAGCTTCCCGGCTTTGCGAACCGGCACGAACCCGGCGCCGAGAGCGACCGCTATCGGCGCACCGAGAATGAATCCCCTCGCTTCGATCCCGATCACTCTGTCGACGTCGAGCTCACGGAAGCGATCGGCAAGGTCCGCGACCGACTTTTGAAGGGCTGGTCCGTTTCCGAGGAGCGGTGTGATGTCCCTGAACGTGACTCCCGGCGTCGGGTAATCAGCGATCGAGCGAATGAGATTTTCCATGAGGCTGCCTCAACGCCTCTTCTTCTTGCGAGGCCGCGGCGGATGATTGAGGACAGCAGTCGCAGACGGCGCAACAGCTGCTGATGGAGCAATCTGCGAAGTTGCCACAGGACGGCGTCGCGACCGAGTCGCCGCATTGCTGGTGGACACCATGTGCTGGAGATCGGACTTCGACATCAGCTGACCGCGCAAAGAAGTGAATGACGGCTCACGCTGTTTGAGAATTGTCAACACCGGAGTCGCAACGTAGATCGACGAATACGCTCCCGTGAGCATTCCGACGAACAATGCCACCGAGAACTCCCGCAAGCTCACGACTCCGAGAACTCCTGCTCCGAGCACCAGGATCGAGATGACTGGAAGGATCGATGAGATCGTCGTGTTCAGCGAACGCATCAGCACCTGATTCATCGATACGTTGCTGATGTCTCCCATGGACATTCGCGACCCTGCGAATCGCGTCACATTCTCCTGCACGCGATCGAAGACGACGATCGTGTCGTACAGCGAATAGCCGAGAATCGTCAAGAAGGCCACAACCGTTGCAGGTGTGACTTCGAACCCGAACAACGAGTAGATGCCGACGCTGATCACGACATCGTGAACCACCGCCAGGATCGCGGCAACAGCCATTCTCCACTCGAACCTCCATGCGAGGTAGACCGAAATCAGTGCAAGGAAGATCAGAAGGGCCCGCACCGCCTTCTCCGTGATCGATCGTCCCCAGGACGAACTCACGGAGTTCACGGAGACGTCGTCGTTGTCGACTCCTGCACGTGATGCAAGGTCCTGGACCACCTTTTCACGCGTCTCGGCGGATTGATCGCCAACTTGAATACGGATGGATTGAACCGATCCGCTGTCCAGGATCTGAATCTTGGCATTCACTGCGTCGATTCCATTGTCCTCGAGGGTGCGTCGAGCGACGTCGGAGTCCATCGTCTCCGTCACTGGCACCTGCCAGGCAACTCCACCCTTGAAGTCGAGACCGAGATTGAGACCTTGGAAGAGCAACGAGGCGCCCGTGGCGACGACGAGTGCGAGCG
>JBDLRO010000067.1:0-7699 GCA_039800025.1 Actinomycetota bacterium
AGATCATCTGTTCCCATTCGTCGGTGGGAAGATCGATGAACGACCCGAAGCGACCGCTGATGCCGGCGTTGTTGACGGCGCAGTCGAGTCGGCCATATCTGTCGATGGCCGTCGACATGACCGCCGCGACTTCGTCTTCTTGGGTCACATCCGCAGCAACGGGCACCGACTCTCCGCCGCGAGACTGAATTGCCTGGACGACTGCTCGGGCAGCGTCGAGATCGCGATCGCAGACGACGACAGCTGCGCCCTCGGCAGCGAACAGCGCAGCAATCGCTGCACCGATACCGCGACCCGAACCTGTTACGAGGGCGACCTTGCCTTCGGTGAGTCCGAATCGCAAAGGAAAAGCGGCGCGCACCATCTCGTCGGTTTGTTCGCCGATGGGTGGCCATCTGATGGCGCCGGAATCATCAGGTGTCGAAGTGGGATCGTCTGCATCTGCCACGAAGGTCACCGTAGTTGCCCGGAGATCTAGGATTCGGCCATGTCGACCGCTGACCCACGGGTAGGTTCCTCGGCAAGTTCGCCGGACCTGCGACTGACCGAATGGACGAGCTGCGGAGGCTGCGCCGCGAAGTGGGGCAAGGATCTGCTCGCTGGCCTCGTAGGCGAACTCCCCGATAGCGATGACGCTGCCTTGCTCATCGGACTTGCTCCCTTCGATGATGCAGCCGTCTACAAGTTGAGCAACGACCTTGCTCTCGTCAGCACCACGGATTTTTTCCCGCCCCTGGTCGACGATCCCGAGGATTTCGGTGCCATCGCAGCTGCAAATGCGTGCAGTGACGTCTTTGCCATGGGAGGACGGGTGCTGATGGCGGTCAACATTGCAGCGTTCCCCGAACACTTTCCGCGAGAGGCGATCGTCGCGATCTTTTCGGCAGCATCGGAAGTCGTGACTGCAGCAGGAGGTTCGGTCGCTGGTGGACACACGATCCGCAATCCCGAGCCGATCTTCGGGCTCGCGGTACAAGGTCTCGTGCACCCGGATCGGATCTTCACGAAGGGCGGTGCGCGTGAAGGGGACGTGCTGGTTCTGTCCAAGCCGCTCGGGACCGGTCTTGTGCTCGCAGGGGGGTCTCCTTCGGCAAAAGCAGAAGCGATCCGAGGGATGCGTTCCTCGAACAGGCGGGCGAGTGAACTCTTGCAGAGCATCGAAGGAGTGCACGCGGTCACGGATGTGACCGGGTACGGCCTTGCCGGACACGGTTGGGAGATGGCAGAGAGGTCCGGGTGTGTGTTCGAGATCGATGTCGAAACGTTGCCGTTCTACTCAGAGGCTCTCGACATCGCTGAACGAGGAGTGCGCACGGGAGGGGACGCTCGCAATCGGACGGCTGTGGGAAGCCATGTCGCCATCGCCGGCTCTGCGACGACTGCTCACGACATCATCGCGTTCGATCCGCAGACATCGGGAGGATTGCTCGCCGCCGTGGATCCGTCGCACATCGACGAACTGCTGGCAGGGGATTCACCCTTCCAGCGCATCGGCCGAGTCGTCGACGGCTCGCCTCGACTCGTGCTCCGCTGATGGTCGGCGTACCGTGTCGGTGACTTCATGACGTCACGATCTGGGACATCACGATCTGGAACATCACGATCTGGGATATCCGACGACGTGCCGACTGACGCGGTCGACCGTCGAGGAAGTCCGAACCGCGAGCGCGAAGACCAACTTCGGGCTCAGGGTCATCGCATCGTCGTCGGCGTTGACGAGGTCGGAAAGGGAGCATGGGCAGGACCGCTGTGTGTCGGTATGGCCGTCATCCCGAATTCGGGAGACATGCCGGGGATTCGGGACTCCAAGTCGATCAGTGAAAAGAAGCGTGAGGCGATGTTCGACGATGTCGTTGCCTGGTGCACTGCTTCATCGGTCGGTTTCGCCACTCACGTCGAGTGCGATGAACTCGGCATGGCCGAAGCTCAGCGACTCGCAACGCGTCGTGCGCTTGCGGAGATCTGCCGAATGCTTGGTGCGACACCGGATGCAGCAGTGGCCGATGGCAAATGGGACTTCGTCTCTCCGGCAATTGATCGGGTCGACATGATCGTCAAAGGCGATACGACGTGTCTGTCGATTGCGGCTGCGTCGATCATCGCCAAGGTGACGCGGGATCGAGTCATGCGTGAAATCGCCAGCGACTACCCGGCGTGGAGTTTCGACACCAACAAGGGTTACCCGTGCCACTGGCATCGCACGGCTCTGCAGGGGTACGGGCTGTCGGCGATCCATCGCAGTTCCTGGGCTTTCGTCGACAACTTCGTGCCGTGGATCGGTCTCGAACGCAGGACACGGCGGACGACGCGCGTCGAGCCGGAGACGCTCTTTTGAAGACGTCCACATGAGACGCCCAAGAGACTTGCATATATACCCCTAGGGGTATTATGGTTCCTCCAGCCAAGGAGGCTCTCATGAAGAAATCTGCCCGAACAACGGGTTCCCCCACATCGGACATCGGTGAGTTCTCGACTCCCGACACAGTGATTCCCCATGACACACCGAGCGTGCACGGTCAGGGGACGAAAACCCTGTTTGGAAGGCTTGCCATTTTCTCGGTGCGTCACCGCAGAGCTGTGATGCTCGTCTGGCTCGTTCTGGCCGTGGCTGCTGCGCCGCTCGCAATCGGAGTTTCGAAGGCTCTGTCGGGGGCAGGCTGGGAGGCTCAAGGATCGATCGCCCAGGAAGTTCGCGATGAACTGCGTGCCGACTTTCCGATGGTCGGTGCAGAGTCTGCAATCGTCGTCGTCCAGCAGCCCGAAACATTCACGAGTGATTCGGCGGCGGTGAGTGCCGTTATCGGGGAGATCGGACAGTCGACCCACAGCGATGTGGTCGCCGGGTTCGTCGATCCGGGTTCCATGCCTCTCGAGGCAGGTCTGGTGTCGGCTGACGGTCGAACGATCCTGATCCCGGTGTCATTGGCGTACGACGAGGACGCCGATCTTCCTGAAGCTGCTGGGGAGTTGATCGACATCGTCGACGGGATCGAACTCCGCGAGGGAGCGGTTGCTGAAGTCACCGGTGAGTGGCCGGTTTGGAACGATTTCAACGAATCGAACGAGAAGGCATTGCACAAAGCCGAATTGTTGTCGGGTCTGCCGACGCTGGTGTTGTTGTTCATCGCATTCGGAGCTGCGATCGCAGCTGGCATCCCCTTGATCCTTGCCATAGCAGGTATCGCCGTCGGTTTCGCAGGACTCAATCTGCTGACCGCGATCACGCCGTTGTCGGTGTGGTCGATGAATTTCTCGATGATGATCGGACTTGCGGTCGGGATCGATTACTCGCTGTTCATCGTCACCAGATATCGAGAGGAGCGTGAAGATGGGCACGGCCTCGAGACGGCGATGTCGAACACGCTTCAGTCGGCAGGCAAAGCGGTCTTCTTGTCGGCTCTGACGGTCGTCATGTCGTTGGCAGCCGTCTTCGTGGTGCCGGTGATGGTGTTCCGTTCGATGGCTCTCGGAATGATCCTGTCGGTTGTCGCAGTCGCCTTGGCATCTCTGACTCTTCTTCCCGCTGTGTTGGCTGGTCTCGGCTCCAAAGTCCTGGTATCACGTGGCGAGCCAGACATGGACAGAGCAGCAGAGGGACGTTGGACGCGATGGACTGCAGGTGCACTCAAGCGTCCCGCCATCACATTGCTTCTCGGCTTGGCGCTCCTGCTCGGCCTCGCCGCACCTGCCCTCGGTATGCGTCTCGGTATGCCGGGAGCCCGCGTCGTCGACGAGGGCTATTCGAGTCGAGACGGATATGAGCTTGTCACGGCCGCATTCGGTGAGGGAGCGGCTGCGCCGGTCTTCGTCACCGTGGATGCGGCTGAGGCCGAGGCCGTCGCAGAGATCGCCCGTCTCGACCCCAACGTCGTCGACGTCAGTCTCGTCGGAGCGAGTGAGTCGACCGGTCGTGCGGTCGTGCGAGTGACCGGACTGACTGCCGCCGATTCTCAGGAAACCTCGGACATGGTCGAGCAACTTCGTCACCAGTTCGAAGAGGCAGTGCCATCGGCCGATGTCGGAGGGCCAGCTGCTCAGAATCACGATCTCACGGCGGTTCTGACGGGGAAAGCCCCCCTCGCGATTGCGATCATCATGATCGTTGCATTCCTGCTCCTGCTCGTAGTCTTCCGCAGTCTTGCGATTGCCATCAGCTCGATCGTTCTGAACTTGATCAGCGTGGCTGCCTCGTTCGGATTCGCAACGATCGTGTTCCAGCACGGCATAGGAGCCGGACTCATCGGAATCGAGCATCAGGGGTTCGTCAACGCTTGGGCACCGCTGTTCTTCTTCGCCCTGCTGTTCGGCTTGTCGATGGACTATCAGTTGTTCTTGCTGGCAGCGATTCGCGAGCGGTTCGAGACGACAGGTGACACTCAGCGAGCGATCCGGGAGGGCATTGCTCGTACCGGTCGGCCGATCACGAATGCTGCGTTGATCATGATTGTCGTCTTCATCGCCTTCGGTGTGACGGGACCGATTCCCCCGACGGAGTTGGGCATCACGTTGGCCCTCGCAGTTCTGCTCGATGCGACGGTCGTCCGCATGATGCTGGTGCCCTCGGTCATGGGGTTGTTGAACGACCGAAACTGGTGGTTGCCATCCTGGATCGACAAGCGACTCCCGCGCGTCAATTTCTCTCACTGAACGAGTCGATTGAGTCGTCACGTGCTGTCTTGTGACGGTGCGTGACGACTTCCCGCCTTTCGGGTATTGACGGGCCAGTATCGGCGAGCAGGTGTCCGGGGCTATTGTGACGTCATGGGTCAGCCAGTCGTCGTGACGGAAAAGTCGAGTCGTCGAGCAGGAGTGGTTCGTTTCGAAGCGAACCGCAGCCTGTCGGGAATGGGGCATGAGAGCTTCACGTCGGGTGAGTCCACGGCGCGGCTGGCTTCAGCGCAGACGTCGTCGGCCGAGTTGGCGCGACGACTCTTCGCAACGGGTCGGGTCGCCCGAGTGCACGTGTACCAGAACATCATCACTGTCGACCTCGTCCACGGGCAGTCATCCGATGGTCTGGCCGACGTCGTGCGCGATCTGTACCAGTACTGGAAGCCCGGTATGGAACCGCCGGCTTTCGAGGATTTGGTTGCTCCGGAGGAGTCCGCTGCAACGGCAACCGCGTCGGATTCCGCTGGAGGTCCGGCGGTGGACAGCCGCGTTCCTGCACATCTTCTCGAACGCAGCCGTCTCGCACGCGAGCGGTGGAATTCCCGCTGATATCGCCTTCAGGGGAGCAGAATCTCTCCGAGCACGTCGTCATGTGTCACGGCTGACGGCGCAGAAAATCCCCCGCCCGACCGGAAGGGATGTTCATGGCAGATTTAACCTTTCGGCGTGCCCCACAGGTTGGACTCTGCTCCTGCCCTCACCCTCGATGAGGTCGCAGCGAAGATCGGAGTCCACTACATGACGGTGTACCGATATGTCCGTCAGGGTCGACTGGAGGCGAGTCGGATTCACGGAGTGTGGCAGGTCAGTCCCCGGGCCCTCGCCGAATTCCTCTCCGAAAAAGAGGAGAACGAGAATCGACGCAATCTGAGAAGCGGGTCGGAACGGGGTCAGGGCGGCAGTGAGAGAGGCTCGAGGCGTTCCTCCGACGCACGGCGTCGTGGCAATTACGTGGTCGAACTCGAGCGAATGTTGATCGCTGGCGATGGACGCGGAGCTTCCGACGTTCTGCAAAGGGCGATTTCTGCGGGCGCCGATGTGGACGAGGTCTATCTGGAGATCCTGTCTCCGGTGTTGAGGTCGATCGGTGATCGTTGGTCCAAGGGAGAGATCGACATCGCGGTGGAGCACCTTGCGACATCGATTGCCACCCGACTCGTCGGGCAACTCAGTCCGCGTTTTTCCCGGCCTGGCCGCCGACGTGGGGTCATCGTCATCGGGGGTCCGACGGGAGAGCGTCACGGACTCGTGCTTGCGATGTTGGCAGATCTGTTGCGGCGTGAAGGCTGGGATGTGCACGATCTCGGCGCAGACACTCCGGCGCAGTCGTTCGTTCACGCAGCAGGTGCAGTCGAGGATTTGGTGGCGATCGGGATCAGCGTCTCGTCCGACGAGTGTCTGGACAGTGCACGAGAGACCCTGCATTCTCTGCGAGGTCGGGTCGACGAGGGAGTGCGGTTGGTGATCGGCGGTCACGCGGTTCGCGATCTCGAGCATGCCCGCAGCCTCGGAGCCGATCATTGGGCGAACGGGGCACGTGAGTTCGCCGAGTACCTCGATGTCGTTCGCTCGTCTCCCGGAAACCCCTGACGCCGACATCCCGGACGCCTGACATCTCGTCTGGCGTGATCGAACATATGTTCGATACAGTCTCGGCATGGCACTCCATGCCCTGTCCGGTGATGTCATTCCCGTATCGAAGATGCCGGTGTTCGCCCATGAACGGCTGCTTCCCGTTCACGACGCCCTGATCCCTCTCTTTGCGGGTTCCTCGGACTCTCCAGCCGGTCTCGTCCGCGGTCAGACAGTCGTCTGTGCCGGGTCTGTTGCGGTGTCATGCGCTCTCGGTCTGGTAGCAGGGGTGACCCAGGCTGGTTCGTGGGCGGCGATCGTCGGAATGCCGTCGATCGGGATCTTGGCTGCAGCAACGATCGGAGTGTCACTCGATCGCACCGTGTTCGTGAACGCCAGTTCGGTGGATCGGGCCAGTTCCATTGATCGGATCGTCACTGCCGGTCCTGCTGCACGAGGGGACAGCAGTGCGGCTCTGTCTGCTCTCGTCGACGGAGTCGATCTCGTCGTTGTCGCGCGCAGCGTCATGGCCGGTCTGCACTCATCGGTCGTTCGTCGTCTGCAGAGCCGTGCACAATCGAAGGGGAGCGTGCTCGTGATCATCGGGGACCCGCCGGCGACATCGGTCGATGTTCGGCTGACGGCGCGTTCCGTGCAATGGGAAGGTCTGGGTGACGGGCACGGACACCTTCGTCGCCGTCTCGTCTCGGTGGAGATGGAAGGTCGACGCTGCCCCCGCCGACGAGTCCACTCGGTGTGGCTCCCCGACACATCGGGAGCATTGGCTCGTGTGGATCATCTCGTCGATCACACCGTCGATCACACCGTCGATCACACGGCCGACCACTCGATCGACCGCACAGCATGAGCGATGCTCGGCTCATTCGCTGTGCAGTGGTGCACAGTCCGGCATGGCCTGTGACAGCGGCTGTCCTGCACGGGCGGTATGGCCGCGGCCCGATACTGGACATCGATCAGCCGATGGCCATTCTGCGCGCACAGCGCGTTGCTGTCTGTTCTCCACTTGCCTGGGGCCAGGGGGTTCGCCCAGGTCAACGACGACGCCAAGCTCAAGGAGCATGTCCGCATCTCGTGATCGTGCCCGATGACCCGGAGCGAGACATTCGCTGGTTCGAGCCAGTTGCTCGTTCCATCGGAGAATTGGTGCCCCTCGTCGATCTCGAGACTCCGGGTTCGGTTCTGCTCGCAACACGCGGACCTTCGCGTTATGTCGGCGGGGACGACGCTCTGGCCGAACGTCTTGCACAGTTGGCAGCAGATGGGGTGGCGCGCATCTGTCAGGGATCGTCGACAGCACGAGACATGTCCCCATTGGATCCTGCAGATGTCATGAGTGTCGGCGGAGGCTTCGGCGTCGGTATCGCCGATGGTCGACTCGCGTCGACTCTTGCGGCGAGAGCATCGGCCCGCAGTGGGCGATCGGTCGTGGTGGACG
>JBDLRO010000068.1:0-3079 GCA_039800025.1 Actinomycetota bacterium
TGTCAGATGACCTGTTCGTCGGTCAGAAGACTTCGGGGCGAAGAGTGGGGAAGAGGATGACCTCTTTGATCGAAGACGCGCCGGAGAGCAACATCGCAACTCGGTCCATCCCGATTCCGAGACCGCCTGTGGGCGGAAGTCCGAACTCGAGAGCCCGCAGATAGTCCTCGTCGACCGTGCCGCGCTCGGCATCCCCGGCTTCCTTCGCGGCCTGCTCTTCTTCGAAGCGAAGTCGTTGCTCGATCGGGTCGTTCAACTCGCTGTACCCGTTCGCAAGTTCCCGGCAACCGACGAACAGCTCGAATCTCTCCGTGAGGTGAGGGTCGTTTCGGTCGGTGCGGGCGAGCGGCGAGATTTCGACGGGGTGGCCGGTTACGAACGTCGGGCGGATCAACGACGATTCTGCGGTGGCTTCGAAGATCTCCTCGATGATCTTGCCCGAACCCCAACGCTGCTCCCATCGGACGCCGTGGCTCTCGGCGACCTTTCGGAGGGTCTCGACCGGTTGCGACGGGTGGACCTCGACGCCTGCGTGTTCAGCGATGAGTTCGATCATGCTCGCTCGGCGCCAGGGTTCGGCGAGATCGACGGAATGGATTTCGCCGTTCGAGTCGGCAATGTCCACGACCGTTGTGGCGATTGCGTCACGGGATGCTCGAACGATCAATTCTTCGGTGAGAGCCATGACGTCGCTGTAGTCGGCAAAGGCCTGATAGAGCTCCATCATCGTGAACTCGGGATTGTGACGAGTGCTGATGCCTTCGTTTCGGAACACGCGACCGATCTCGTACACGCGTTCCATTCCGCCGACGATCAACCGCTTGAGGTGCAGTTCGAGGGCGATTCGCAGGAACAGTTGCATGTCGAGGGAGTTGTGGTGGGTGACGAAGGGGCGAGCATGGGCGCCGCCGGCTTCGACGTGCAACACGGGAGTTTCGACTTCGACGAATCCGCGCTCGGCGAGTGAATGGCGGAAACTCGAGATCACGGCATGGCGAACTTCGAAGGCGCGTCTGGCTTCATCGTTGACGATGAGGTCGGTGTAGCGCTGGCGAAAACGCGTGTCGGTATCGGTCAGACCCTTCCACTTGTTCGGGAGGGGTCGAATCGTCTTCGAAAGCAGCTGCAAGCGGTCGACTTTGATCGAGAGTTCGCCTTTACGTGTCGTCATCACTGTTCCAAGTGCGCCGACCCAGTCGCCGAGGTCGAACTCACCGGCTGCCTCGAATCCCTCGTCCCCGATGACGGCTTTGGAGATGAACAACTGGATCTCGGCGGATCGATCGCGCAATGTGGCAAAGATCAACTTTCCCTGTTCGCGAATCAACATCAGGCGCCCGGCGACAGCGACTTCCGCGTCCGTCTCGGTTCCTGCCTCGAGTTCTCCCCAGCCCACACGGACTTCAGCGAGGGTGTGCGAACGGTCGAACCGGTAGGGATACGGCTCTTCGCCGCGTTCGCGCATTCCCGCCAGAACTGCGAGGCGACGATTCTTCTCGGCCAGGAGGCCACTTCCCGTGAGTTCCGGGGTCTCGAGGTCGTCGTTCGGCTGCTCGTTCACAATCATGAGACGGTATCTCCTGAAGGCTCCGTGCGCCGGCTCAAATCGGAGCGAGACGGGCATCTCTCGCCATGTGCCGGGAGGCTTGGAGCATCGACAGATAACCTTGCGGCATGGCAGTCCGCTTTCTCGTCATCGGCGGAGGTCCAGCTGGCAACATGGCGGCGACGTACGCCGCACGTCTCGGAGCAGAAGTCACCGTCGTCGAGCGCGAAATCGTCGGTGGCGCGGCTCACCTCCTCGATTGCATCCCCTCGAAGACGATGATCGCAACGGGCGGAGCGATGACCTTCGGTCGACAGTTGCGCGGCATGGGTCTCGAAGAGATGCGCCCGGAGGTCGACGTCGAGGCACTGAACGTTCGCATCGACGACATCAGGGAGCATCTTTCCCAGAACACGGCAACCCTCCTCGAAAGTCAGGGCGTGCGGATCATCAGAGGCAGTGCCACGTTCCTCTCGCCTCATATTGCGGAGATCCTCGATTCGAAAGGCGAGCGACAGACGATCGAATTCGATTCGGCCCTGATCGCCACCGGATCGAGACCGCGCATCCCCGACTGGGTCGTTCCCGACGGGGACAGGATTCTGACGACCCGTGATTGCTATCCGCCCAAGGATTTCCCGACCAGCGTGTGTGTCGTCGGATCGGGTGTGACCGGTGTGGAGTTCGTTCACATGTTCGAGTCCTTCGGGGCCGAGGTCACCCTCGTGGTCAGCCGTCAGCAGGTTCTGCCCGGCAAGGATCCCGAGGTCGCCGCCGTCCTCGAAGAGGATTTCCTGCGTCGAGGAGTGAAGCTTCTGAAAGGAGCGCGAGCCCAGTCGATCGAACGCGAAGGAGAGGGAATCGTCGTTCGTTGCGATGACGGACGCACCGTGCGAGCCACCCACGCCGTTCTCGCCATTGGGTCGGTGCCCAATAGCGGCGACCTGAATCTCGAGGCGGCTGGTGTGCACATGGACGGCGGCGGTTACATCCCGATCAACCAGCATTGCGTGACCAATGTCGATCACATCTATGCAGCGGGTGATGTCAGCGGCAAACTCCCTTTGTCGTCCGTCGCCTCGATGCAGGGCCGAAAGGTCGCCGAGCACGTCATGGGGCTGCACACGCGCCAACACAGACATCTCGATTACGACAAGGCGGCATCGGCGATCTTCACCGAACCCGAAATCGCAGACGTCGGTCTCGCCGAGGCAGAAGCCTTTTCCTCCGGCCGCAAGATCCGAGTCACGAAAGTTCCGTTCTCGGCGACTCCGAAAGCGCTGATCAACAACGACTCCCGCGGATTCGTGAAGATCATTTCCGATCCGGCGACTGGAGTGGTCCTCGGCGGTTCGATCGTCGGTCGTCACGCAGCGGAACTCATCAGCGTGATCGCACTCGCTGTCACGGCCAATCTCAAGGTTTCCGACATCGTCGAGAGCCTTCTCGTCCACCCGGCGCTTGCTGAAGCGCTGGCCGAAGCAGCGGAGTAGTCGATGTCGACTTTCGACCCACCCAACATCGTCGAAAGAC